>NZ_JBFRTU010000051.1:1748-63629 GCF_041474275.1 Vibrio sp. 10N.222.52.B7
AGGTTTTCAATGGTTAGTTTACCGGCGTCATTGGCATCCACATCGACGGTATTCGCTAATAGTTGCGCGGTGGTTAAGGTTTGGCGTGTATCTTCACTGCCATTTGCAAGCACCACTTCAGATGAACAGTAAGGTCTGTCGTTACTGCCGTGAATGGTGATGACAATATCGTGTGTTGTACCATCTTTTGAATGGACTGTAATCGTATCGGTTAAGCTTTGCCCTTCACCAAGTTGGTCAATTGCAGTGCCACGCGTTGTGGGTCTAGCACCTATACCTGATAGATGCCCAGCATCGGCATGGTAATGCCAGGTGCCATCGGTGAGTAAGATTAGATCGCCATAGGTGCCGTGATAGTCGTAACCATTGCTGCCTTGGCGTTCAAATCCTGACTCGCCTACATCGGGGTCTGTGATGGTCAGCTTGCCATCAGCATAGAGTGTTGTATTGCCAAGTGTGGCGATGCCTGAGTGAGCATAGTCGGGTGACATGTCGACACCCGCGCTGTTTTCGGTTATTGAACCAGTATCAACGCCAGCGATTTGGGCTTTATCGCCAACAGCCGAGAGCGTCGTTGATGCGCCAGTGTGCGTTGTACCACCATGCGCGTCTTTCACATCGTAGGTGAAGTGGACGCTGCCGTTGTAATTGTGGCTTGGAGTGAAGGTGAAGGTTCCATCGTGATTGTCTTGAATCGAGCCATGGTCAGCATGCAAATTAGCGATAGTGAGCTTACCTGCATCGTTGGCGTCTACGTCAACAGTATTAGCGATTAGCTCGGTTGCTGTGATGGTTTGAGCAAGATCTTCTTTACCGCTGTTCAGTTGCACTTCACCAGAACAATACGGACGGTCGTTATCGCCATGAACGGTGACAACAATATCGTGAGTGGTGCCATCAGCCGATTTGACGGTGACAGTATCCGTTATCGATTCACCTTGGCCGAGGTGATCAATCTTTCTACCTGTTGCGTCTTGGCCTATGGAAGCGTAGTAGCTCCAATCTCCGTTACTCTGAAGTATGACACGACCATGAGTGCCGTAATAAACGCCGGTTTGGGCATGGCTTTCACCGGAGTCTGGATCAACAATGTTCAGGTGACCATCAGTGTGTATTTCGTCGTTCCATAATTTGCCGATGTTTCCATGCATATGATCTGGTGAGCGATCATCGACGTAGCCACCAGACATTGTACCATCTGGTGCTGTATAGGTATGCCCTTCATGAACATCTCCAGTATAGACACCGCCGATAACGGCAGAATTATTAACCCCTGTAATCGTTATTGAGAGGTTTTGAGTGCTGCTCGCATTATGCTCGTCTGTGACTGTTACTGGAACAGTCAATGTCTTCGTGACACCTGATGCTAACGATTGATAGCTAGAGTGAGCAGGATCGAAGCTATAACTGCCGTCCGGATTAACCACCAAGCCATCAATCTGCGGTGCGCTGTAAGTCAAGGCCGCACCGGTATCAATATCTTGGCCAACCATTTGTCCATTTAGAACGCTTCCACCTTCAGTCACTGAGTGGGACTGAGCATTGATGGTTGGGGCATCGTTGGTACCATGAACCGTTAGCTCTATCGTGTGTGTTGTACCATCTGCTGAGCGTATAATGGCTGAATCGTGTTTAACTTCGCCTTGCGCTAAGTTCTGTATATTGCGGTTGTCGAGGGTATAGGTGTAGTGACCGTCGCGCATGAGCAGTATGTGCCCACCCAGTTTGGTGTCGTAGCCAATACCTTGATAGGTTTGTGAGCCTATATTCGGATCAAACTGTGCCTCTCCCTTATCAGGGTCTTGGATGTTTAATCTGCCGTCGTAATGCAGTTGGTAGTGGGTATCTATATAGCCGCGATCTTCAGTTACTCCCCGTAAGTCTGCATTGGCTTGTGCGTCGGTAATAATCGCGTTATCTGGAGTTGCGATAAGATCAAACTTAGCTTGAGTGCTGACGCTGCCCCCATGGCCGTCAACCACATCATAGGTGAGTCGAATCTCACCATTGAAATCTTTATCTGGCGTGAAGGTATAAGTGCCATCTTTATTATCAGTCAGGCTACCGTGTGTCGCTTGCAAATTTGTCACGTGCAATACATCGCTACTATCCACATCGCTTGCATGTGTTAGCAAGTCAGAAGCCTTGATGGTTACGGGTTGATCCTCTTTACCCGCAGGAAGCTGAGTCCACGCACTGACAATTGGTTTGTCGTTGCTGCCTTGCACATCGATAACGACTTTATGAGGGACTGTCGCTCCTGTTGAATCGGTAGCGGTGATCCAGAATGATTCAGACTGATGTTCACCAGCCGCGAGTTTATCCGCGGCACCGCCGGTTGAATTGTCTAGCTGATAGTGCCAATGACCATGCTGATCAATCGACAGCGTTCCCCATTGACCTTGGGGTTGATTGATTGCCCACGTAACGGTGTCGGACTTATCTATATCAGTCGCGATTAAGCTCCCTGTCGCATCGGGGTTTCCTGCCGTGTTCAAGCCCTGTTCGATCACCGCGCCACTTGAGGTACCTGAGATAGTAGGGCGGTCATTGGTGCCATTGATAATGACTTTAATGGTTGACGGTGTGCCATCGATGGACGTGACCGTAAATGTCTCTTCCACCTTGTCGCCAAGGTTCAATTGATTGAACGCGCTGTTGGCGGTGAACGCCCAATGGCCATTAGCATCAATAGTCAGGTCACCATTGGTGCCAGTAATCGAATCCGGTGTAAACGCATTATCTTGATTATCCACGTCGGTACTGGTCAATGTTCCTGAAGTCGTTACTGCTTTGTCAGTTTCATCGATGGCAACGGTCGCGCTACTGACAGTAGCGGCGTCGTTAGTGCCGTTAATCGTCACTTTGACCGTTGACGTTGTGCCATCAATAGACGATACAGTGAAGGTCTCTTCGACTTTATCGCCGACGTTCAATTGATTAAACGCACTGTTGGCGGTGAACACCCAATGCCCATTAGCATCAATAGTTAGGTCGCCATTAGCTCCAACAATGGAGTCTGGCGTAAATGTGTTATCAGGATTATCAACATCGGTACTGGTTAACGTGCCTGATGTCGTTACCGCTTTATCAGTCTCATCCACACTGACTGTTGCGGTACTGACTGTCGCTGCATCGTTAGTGCCGTTAATCGTCACTTTGATGGTTGACGGTGTGCCATCAACCGACGATACCGTAAAGGTCTCTTCGATCTTGTCGCCGACATTCAATTGATTAAACGCGCTGTTAGCGGTGAATACCCAGTGACCATTGGCATCAATGTTGAGGTCGCCATTTGTGCCTGCAATGGAGTCTGGAGTGAACGCATTATCCGGATTATCGACATCGGTGCTGGTTAATGTTCCTGAAGTCGTTACTGCTTTGTCGGTTTCATCGATAGCGACGGTCGCACTGCTGACAGTAGCGGCGTCGTTAGTGCCATTAATCGTGACCTTGATCGTCGAAGGGGTGCCATCGATGGACGACACCGTGAAGGTCTCTTCGACCTTATCGCCGACATTCAATTGATTAAATGCACTGTTGGCGGTGAAGACCCAATGACCATTAGCATCAATAGTCAGGTCACCGTTGGTGCCTGAAATAGAATCCGGTGTGAATGCATTATCTGGATTATCCACGTCAGTACTGGTCAACGTTCCTGATGTCGTTACCGCTTTGTCAGTTTCATCCACACTGACCGTTGCGGTACTGACCGTCGCTTTATCGTTGTTGCCATTAATCGTCACTTTGATGGTCGACGGTGTGCCATCAACAGAATTTACGGTAAAGGTTTCCTCAACCTTATCGCCAACGTTCAATTGATTAAACGCACTGTTCGCGGTGAACACCCAATGTCCACTAGCATCAATAGTCAGGTCACCGTTAGTGCCAGTAATCGAATCCGGTGTGAATGTGTTATCTGGATTATCGACGTCGATACTGGTTAGGGTGCCTGACGTGGTTACCGCTTTGTCAGTTTCATCGATAGCAACGGTTGCACTGCTGACAGTAGCGGCGTCGTTAGTGCCGTTAATCGTGACTTTAATGGTCGAAGGTGTGCCATCAACGGAAGTGACAGTGAAGGTTTCTTCTACTTTATCGCCGACGTTTAATTGGTTAAACGCACTGTTGGCGGTGAACGACCAATGACCATTGGCATCAATAGTCAGGTCACCGTTGGTGCCAGTAATTGAATCCGGTGTGAATGCATTATCTGGATTATCTACGTCGGTACTGTTCAATGTTCCTGATGTCGTTACCGCTTTGTCGGTTTCATCGATGGCGACGGTCGCACTGCTGACAGTAGCTTTATCATTGGTGCCATTGATCGTCACTTTTATGGTCGACGGTGTGCCATCGATGGATGACACCGTGAAGGTTTCTTCGACTTTATCGCCGACGTTCAATTTATTAAACGCGCTGTTGGCGGTGAACGCCCAATGACCATTGACATCAATGGTGAGGTCGCCATTTGTGCCTGCAATGGAACCTGGCGTGAAGGTATTGTCTGGGTTATCCACGTCAGTACTGGTTAGCGTACCTGAAGCCGTTACCGCTCTGTCGGTTTCATCTATACTGACCGTTGCTGTACTGACCGTCGCTTTATCGTTGGTGCCATTGATATAAACATTAAGTTCAAATACCGATCCATCTTTTGTATGTATTTTAAAGCGCTCGGTTAGCGTGTCGCCATTATTCAGTTGTTCTATATTCGGATTGTTATTGTTAGCAATGTAAGACCAAGTGCCTTGACTCGTAAGTTTTAATTCGCCATAAGCCCCATGTAGATTCTCAGGCAAAAATGTTGATTCGTTGAAGTCTTTATCATCAACATGTAATTGACCGCCGGTATGTAAATGGCCATTTTGCACATTTACATCCTCATATATGGTTTTCCCCAGTCCCGAAGGAGGTGCACTAATATTTGCCTTTGAGGGGAGGTGTGGAGATTGACTGCTTACTACTGGATTATCATTAGTGCCTCTCACGTTGATAGTTACGTTGTGAGGTGTACCGTCGGCAGAGTGAACAGTGACGATGTCTGTCGCAGTTGAACCTTGGCCAAGTCTTTGAACTACTGGATTATTGTTGTCTAAACTGTATGTCCACGCACCGTCTTTGGTGATGCTTAGCGTACCGAAATTACTAGTCACTTGTGAGGCTTGAAAGTGGTCCTCTCCAAGATCAGAGTCCGTTACCGAAAGCTGCCCTTGAACTTGTGTCGTTAAATCTTCAGTTAACGTGCCAGCATCCACACCCGTAATTACGGCATTGTCGTCGTTTCCGCCAATCGTCATATCGATCGTTTGCGGTGTGCCATCTTTGGTGTGAATTGTGAAACTTTCATGCAGTGAAGTGGCTGCGGTTAAAGCTTGAACATTAGAGAGCGAGTTATCAACTTGATACTGCCAATGTCCATCAGCATCGATAGTTAATGAACCATATTTACCTGAGATAACTTCCGGCGTAACCGAACTTTCATTTTGGTCAGGGTCTATGACATCGATTTTGCCGTTCGCATGTAACAAGCCTTGTGAATCAATATTGTGATCTTCTGTTACCACACCTGTTAAGTCTCCAGAAATATTTGGCGTGTCTTGCTTACCTGTTACCGGTATCTGAACAATGATGCTCGATCCGTTAGATAGATGTAACGCAAAATGATCAGTACCTGGTTGGTGCTGGTTTAACAGGATGTATTGAGGAGAATTTGGATTCAATACGAATGTGTATTGACCATTTGCATCAACATGAAGCTCTCCGTAGGTACCTTTTATGACTTCTGGCATAAAGGTGACGGGTAAAGCGGGTGTCGTCGGCGCATTTGAATGAGTCGGCTGACCGTTACTTCCTGAGGAGATAGTCGGCATCGATACCGAAGGAATGTAATGGACTTGCGGGTGAGAAAGCGTCGACAAATGATGAGAAGGAACCAAGTTAGAGCTCGAACCATGGGCGGCATGACTTGCACTTAAGGTTGAGTTTACGTCGTTGTCACTCGCCTGAGCGTCTTGGAGAGCAACCGCTGATGAGTCCGCCTTGCTATGGTCATCGGTGACATCTTTTTCGGTCACGTTATTTGCGGTTACTTGATCTGCAGCGTCGCTGGCATTGTCTATACTTTCTGCAGCAGCGTGTTTAGCCAATGATGGCAAAATCATCATGAGTGACTGAAAAAGTGGGATATTCACTTTTAGATGTGAATGCAGTCTGCGCTTCTTTTTTTGTGTTGGTTTCTTTTGTTCTAGCTTGTTACTTTTCTTATTTTTGATTTCTGTATTTTTCTTGTTTGCTTCGACGTTTTTTTTGTTAGCCATTTTTATCATCCGTGAATCGTGGTTGCACTATCTTAAGTAAAATACACAGATAGAGGTTTCGCTAGCTAATTGGATAATTTTTAAAGAAAAAACTGCAAAGTCGAAGAATTATCTCATTTTGATGAAAGAGAGGATGAATACTTTTTCAACGGTCAGGCAAATATCGGCACAATGGCATTGACCTTACCCTAAGGGTAACGTTTATAGTTGCGGTGTAAATTCAAAGGTAAGCTATGACAAACACATTCCGAAAAACTTGGATTATTGTTTTCAGCATCATTGCGATGTTGATGTCTAGCTATGCCTCAAGCTCCTCAGCCTTGATGACTGAAGTAATGATGATGGAAATGGGGTCGAGCAAGTCGGCTTGTTACCACAGCGATACTTCGGTTAATGATTCAATGGCGGGGTGTCATGTGATGAGTGAAGAAGTACACGCTGAAGACTCTAACATGAGTGCCCATGCTTTGATGGCTCAATGCGATATGTCTTCAATGAGCGAAGACGGTAGCTCGATGATGGGTAACCATTGTTCGAGTGTCGATTGCTGTGCCTCAATGTGTTCTGCAAGTCCCTATCCAATTCAGGCTGTTCAAGCCGTTGATCAACTTTCCTTTTCATTAGCTCGTTTTCAATCGGTCACGATTGGCCAGAAAGTCGCACGCGCTCAATCTTTGCTACGCCCACCTTCCGCATAAATCTATATCTAAAAATACAGCTCTATCAGTTAGATAAATCTGATAAGCCATTCTTTTTTATGCGCTAATTAGCGTTAGATATGGACATTCATTGTGAATATGAAACCAACAACCTCTGTGTTTGTCATGAACACGAGCTTAGTGGTTGCTGCTACCTTGCCTATGGCCTTGTTTTCAAGTGCTACGCTCGCGGCTACCACGGCGTCAGCTTCAAATGCTCAACACATTTCAGCACATGACCAAGCAAGCTCGACGCAGCAACTCAATACACTGATTGAGATTGCTTTAAGCGAAGATGGAAATCGCAAACAGTACTTTGCTCAGTCTCAAGCGATGCGAGAAACGGGCATTGCCAGCTCGACCTTAATGGATCCTAAATTAAAAGTTGGATTTGGCGGTTTGCCTGTCGATAGTTTTCAATTCGACGAAGACCCGATGACCAATATATCGGTAGGGTTGATGCAGCAGTTTGAGCGTGGCGATACGCTTAACCTTCAACAAAAAAAGGCAGGCCAACAGGCAGATGCTTTAGCTTTGCAGGTGCAAGCAAGAGAATTGACGGTTGCGAATAGCATGACGCAGCTTTGGCTTAAGTTAGGTTATCAGCAAAAGGCTGAGTCGGTGATTCGTCAAAATCGTCGTTTGTTGGTTGAGCTTGAAAACTATGTACAAACCAATTACTCGATTGGTAAAAGCGAAGCGCAAGATCTGCTTAATGCTCAGCTCCAAGTGAGCAAGCTTGATGAGAAACTTCAGGCAAACCAGCAGGTTCAGCGTCGTCTAATCTCTCAGCTTTCTGAATGGTTGGGTTCTGATTGGCTAGGCTCTCAGGTTCTTGATTCTCAGGGCACACTGAATGCAACTAACCAAATCGATTGGTCATTGTTGGAAAGCAAATTAGCGACCAATATCGATTCAACCAAGCACTACCAGCTACTGACTGACCATCCTTTGGTTAAGATCTCCGATGTCAGTATTTCCTCCAATCAAACTCAGGTCGAGTTAGCCGAGCAAGCTTATACCCCGCAGTTTGGGGTGGAAGTGATGTATGCACACCGTCAAGCCAATAACATGGCGGGTGAACCAGCTTCTGATCTGGTGAGTGCTTATCTGACAGTCGACATCCCGCTGTTTACAGGGAACCGACAAGATAAAAACTTATCGGCTGCTCAGTATCAAGTTGGTGCGGCTAAATCTCAAAAAGACACCTTACTTTCCCAAATGAACGCGCAAGTGAACGCATTGCTGGTGGACAGATCAAATCTGATCCAGCGATTAGATCGCTATCAAACGTCCTTGCTTCCTCAAACTGCAGCACGAATCAGTGCGGTTGAGAGGGGCTATCAAAACAATACCGCTCAGTTTAACGATGTCATTTTAGCAACGACCGATGAGCTGGCGCTTAAGTTAGAGCAACAACGTTTGATCACCGATCTCAACATCGTTAACAGCAAACTGGCGGCGTTAGTCAGTGGCTTTGAATACCAAGTAAATCAACCACAGCTTGTAACCACAGAGAATCAGTAAGGGATAGATAATGAGTTCAGTAAAAGTAGCAACAATCGCTTTATTGGTCGGTGGTGCATTGGGTTTTGGTGTGAACCATTTTCTGATTAATCCAGCACACGACATGTCAGCAATGGCAACGAGTACAGGCGCAGATGTAAGTAAACAGGCCAGCGATGAGCCTTTGTATTGGGTAGCTCCGATGGACCCAAATTATCAGCGTGATAAGCCGGGCCAGTCGCCAATGGGGATGGATCTTATCCCTGTGTATGCAGACGATGTGAACGGCGGAGCTAAAGATAAGCCCGGAACCGTGTTTATTGATTCTTCCGTGGAAAATAACCTTGGCGTGAAAACCGCACAAGTCAAACGAGAAGCGCTATCACCGCGCATTGAAACCGTGGGTTATGTGGCGTTCGATGAAAGTACATTGTGGCAAACCAACGTAAGAGCAGCTGGTTGGGTTGAGAAGCTCTACATCAACGCAGTGGGTGAGAAGGTAAACAAAGGTGATGTACTTTTCACACTCTATTCTCCAGAGCTTGTTAAAGCACAAGAAGAGTTGATCAGTGCTTATAAAACGGGTCGTAAAGGTTTGATCAAGGGCTCGACTGAACGCTTGGTCACCCTAGGTGTAGATAAAGCGCAGATACGATCCATCGCTCGTAAAGGGAAAGCCTCGCAAACCATCGAAATCAAAGCGCCTGCGGATGGTGTCATCGCTAGCCTGAATATTCGAGAAGGTGGTTATCTTTCACCTGCACAAGCGGTGATCAGTGCTGGCCCATTAGGCGAGGTATGGGTTGATGCTGAGGTGTTTGAGCGCCAAGCACACTGGATCTCATCAGGCAGCAATGCCGAAATGACACTGGATGCGATTCCCGGTAAGGAGTGGCAGGGCAACGTCGATTATGTCTACCCAATTCTGGACCCGAAAACTCGAACCTTGCGCGTTCGTTTGAAGTTCTCCAATCCCCATGGCGAGCTTAAGCCAAATATGTTTGCAAATATTGCGCTGAAACCCATTAGTGATGAAGCGGTTCTTACTATCCCAAGATCTTCGGTGATTCACTCCGGTGGTATGACTCGAGTGGTGATGTCAGAAGGTTCTGGCAAGTATCGCTCTGCTCGTATTGAGGTTGGTCGTGAAGCTGGCGAAAAAATAGAGGTGCTTCAAGGGCTAGAGCAAGGTGAGAGTATTGTCACTTCTGCACACTTCATGTTGGACTCTGAATCGAGCCAATCAGCTGATCTGTCACGCATCAATGGTGTTGAGGAAGAAGCGGAAACCGTATGGGCAAACGGTGAAATTTCCGATGTTATGCAAGGCAGCCGTATGGTGACGATTAACCATCAGCCTGTTCCAGAATGGGATTGGCCGGGCATGGTGATGAATTTCACGTTTGCGGAAGGCTTAGACATGAGTGACGTGCAACGTGGTAAGGCGATTGATTTTGAGATGAGAAAGACAGAGTCAGGGCAGTACGAGGTTGTTGATTACAAGGTCAACAAACACAAGATCGCAGGCGAAGTTTGGGTAACGGGTGAAATCACTATGTTGATGGCTGATTTTGGCATGATCACTGTAAAACATCAGCCAGTCCCAGAGTGGAATTGGAAAGCGGGTGAAATGAATTTCCAAGCCAGTGATGACCTTGATTTATCTGAGTTTTCCGAGGGTCAAACCATTCAGTTTCTAGTGGCGAAGCAAGGTTCTGATTACGTGCTCAAATCTCTCGAACCGACGAATAGCACGGGTGAGGGCGAACTATGATCAATGCAATCATTCGCTGGTCTATTAGCAATCGCTTCTTAGTGCTGGTTGCCACTGTAGCCATCGTATTTGGCGGCTTATACAGCGTTAAAAATACACCTGTCGATGCCATTCCTGATTTGTCAGATGTTCAGGTGATCATCAAAACCAGTTATCCGGGGCAAGCGCCGCAAGTGGTCGAGGATCAGGTGACTTATCCATTAACCACCGCCATGTTAGCTGTACCGGGTGCTGAAACGGTTCGTGGCTACTCGTTCTTTGGCGATTCGTATGTCTATATCATCTTCAATGATGATACTGATATGTATTGGGCGCGTTCTCGCGTGTTGGAATACTTAAGCCAAGTGGCGCCTAATTTGCCATCAAGTGCTAAGCCAACATTAGGGCCAGATGCAACCGGTGTGGGTTGGGTTTACAGCTATGTATTGCAAGACAAAACTGGTCAGCACGACTTAGCGGAACTCCGTAGCCTGCAAGATTGGTTCTTGAAGTACGAGCTACAAACCGTAGATGGTGTATCTGAAGTCGCGACCGTTGGCGGTATGGTGAAGCAGTATCAAGTGCAGATTGATCCGGCCAAATTACGTGCTTATGACCTAACGCTTCAACAGATCAACAAAGCAATCCAAGATGGTAATCAAGAAACCGGTGCGTCTGTTGTTGAGATTGCGGAAGCCGAGCACATGGTTCGTACGACGGGTTACCTGACAAGCATTGAAGACATTCAATCTTTGCCGCTAAAAGTGACCGACAAAGGTACTCCGCTGCTATTAGGTGACATTGCTGATATTAACCTCGGCCCGCAAATGCGTCGTGGTATCTCGGAACTCAACGGTGAGGGCGAGGCGGTTGGCGGCGTTATCGTGATGCGCTTTGGTGAAAATGCCAGTGAAGTGATCGACTCGGTTAAATCCAAACTCGCTGAACTGCAAGCTGGCTTGCCTGATGGTGTTGAGATTGTCGCGACTTATGACCGTTCGACTTTGATTTATTCAGCCGTTGAAAACCTTTGGAAGAAGCTGGCTGAAGAGTTCATCGTGGTCGCCGTGGTGTGTGCGCTGTTCTTGTTCCATATCCGCTCGTCGTTGGTTATCGCACTAAGTCTGCCTGTTGGTATCTTAGGTGCATTCATTGTGATGCATTGGCAGGGTATTAACGCCAATATCATGTCTCTTGGCGGGATCGCGATTGCGATTGGCGCCATGGTGGATGGTGCCATCGTGATGATCGAGAACGTTCATAAACACATTGAACGGACTCCGCTCACTGACAAAAACCGTTGGCAGGTGATTGGTAAGGCAGCAGAAGAAGTTGGCGCTCCGCTATTCTTCTCTCTGATTATCATTACCTTGAGTTTTGTGCCTGTGTTCGCGCTAGAAGGGCAAGAGGGCAAGATGTTCTCGCCACTTGCATTTACCAAGACGTATGCAATGGCCGCTGCAGCCGGTTTGGCTATCACGCTTGTTCCTGTGCTAATGGGTTACTTCATTCGCGGCAACGTGTTACCTGAACACAAAAACCCAGTAAACCGAAGCCTAGTGGCGATGTATAAACCGCTTCTGAACCTCAGCCTCAAGTATCCCAAGGTGATGATTGTTATCGCACTTGGCTTAATGGCGTCTGCTTATTACCCAACCAGTAAGCTTGGTAGTGAGTTCATTCCTCCTTTGGATGAAGGGGATTTGATGTACATGCCAACCACGTATCCGGGCATCTCAATTGGTAAAGCGCGTGAGTTGTTGCAACAAACCAACAAACTCATCAAAACCATTCCAGAAGTCGAAACCACGTGGGGCAAAATTGGTCGAGCAGAGACAGCAACCGATCCTGCGCCACTGACTATGATTGAAACGGTTATTCAGCTTAAACCGCGAGATCAGTGGCGTGACGGTGTCACTACGGAGTCTCTGCGTAAAGAGTTTGATGATCTGATTCAATTCCCCGGTTTGACCAATGCTTGGGTCATGCCAATCAAAACGCGTATCGACATGTTGGCGACCGGTATCAAAACGCCAATTGGTATCAAAATCGCAGGCCCAGATCTGAGCGTGATTGAGGATATTGGTTCGCAACTTGAACCCACCCTCAACAGCGTCAGTGGTACGGCTTCTGTCTACGCCGAGCGTGTTGCGGGCGGTCGTTACGTCACGATAGACATTAAACGCCGCTCTGCTGCGCGATATGGCTTGAGCATTAAAGAAGTGCAACAGGTTATCTCGACTGCGGTTGGTGGCATGAACGTGGGTGAAACCGTTGAGGGACTAGAGCGTTACCCGATCAATGTCCGTTATCCACAAAGCTATCGTGATTCTGTCGTTAAGTTACAGAACCTACCGTTAGTGACACCAAACGGTGCTCGTATCGCGCTTTCTGATGTCGCGGATATTCGATATGAAGATGGCCCTCCGATGATCAAAACAGAGAATGCGCGTCCTAATGGTTGGGTGTTCGTGGATATCGAAGGGCGTGACCTTGGTTCTTATGTGGCAGAGGCACAAAAAGTCGTTACAGATCAAATTGTTTTGCCTGCGGGTTACTCACTGGCTTGGTCTGGTCAATACGAGTACATGGAACGCGCCAAAGAACGTTTAAGTGTCGTTGTGCCAATTACCATCGCCATCATCATGTTGTTGCTCTACCTCAGTTTCCGCCGTGTCGGTGAGGTGATGATGATCATGCTGACATTACCACTCGCGATGGTTGGTGGTTTATGGCTAATGCATATCCTCAATTACAACTTCTCCATTGCAGTGGGGGTGGGCTTCATCGCCCTTGCCGGGGTAGCTGTTGAGATAGGTGTGATCATGTTGGTCTACCTAAACCAAGCATGGCACTACAAAAAATTGGATGCGGAGCAGAACCAGCAAGCACTTCAGAGTGAAGACTTAACGGATGCGATTCGTGAGGGTGCAGGACTGCGTGTTCGTCCTGTGATGATGACAGTACTTACGGTGATCATTGGCCTCATTCCAATTATGTATGGCGAGGGAACGGGCTCTGAAGTGATGCAGCGAATTGCCGCGCCGATGATAGGCGGAATGGCGTCGGCACTGTTGCTTACCCTACTGGTTTTGCCTGCAATCTTTAAGCTCTGGAAACAGCGAGAGATTACTCAGAGCCAAAACGAGACAAGTAAATAACGCACTGACTATAAAGCCCTTACTTGCGAGACCGGAGTAGGTAAGGGCGCACCACATGAATATGTGAAACTAACATAAAACAGAATTAATCTAAGGAACGACCATGAAAAAGACACTAATTGCTATCGCTCTAACACTGACCACTGCAACGGCTTTTGCTGAAATGGATCACTCAATGATGAAAAATGGAGAGATGGATCATTCAAAAATGGATCACAGCATGATGAAGGATGGAAAGATGGACCATTCGATGATGAATATGGAAGGCATGTCTGAAGTGGGTATGCCTGCGACAGGCGCAAAGCCGGATAAAGTGGTTCATGTTCTGCTAAGTGACGATATGAAAATCACATTTAAGAACAAGGTTGATATTGAGCCAAACGACGTGGTGCAGTTTGTTGTGATGAATACGGGCAAGATTGATCACGAATTCTCGATTGGTTCTGCTTCAGAGCAGCTAGAGCACCGTGAAATGATGAAAAACACGGGTAATCACGCCCATGACTCGGGTAGCACAGTTACAGTTAAGCCGGGTAAAGCGAAGCAATTGCTGTGGCATTTCCATGGTGATAATAACGTAGAGTTAGCGTGCAATATCCCTGGTCACGCTGAAGCGGGTATGGTGAAGTCGTTAACGCTTTAGACGTTAATCAATAGCGCTTTGTTGAATTAGAAATTCAATGAGGGCTAGAAAATTAAAGATAAGTCTTAACTTATACCTAAAGCGCTTTGCTGTGAGGGATTCGCTGAGGCTTATCTTTATTTATAGTCACTGTAGCAAGATAGAAGTTTCAAGCAGATGGTGTGCTTCGCCGCTCAGATGCGGTAGCTCTGCCATGATCTTTTTAAACTTGTCATCGATTGACTCTGCTTCATTCAGCGATCGAAAAGCCAGTACAGCCTGTTCAGGCTCGCTGTTCACATAACCTTTCAATGTATCTAGCTGAATTTTATTGGCATTTTCAACTTTTGCTAGCGCGACATTAATTGCTTCGATGCTAATTGTTAACTCATTGCTTTTAAACATTTTTTATTATTTATGGGTTGTTGCTAATGCGCGCACATTAACACAATGATTTTTGCAGATATTGACCAAGATTATTAAATTGGAACAATTTTGAAAATCATTAAAAGCTGAACTGCAATGTGTGATTTGGATAGGTGTCAGAAATACGAAGCGAATTAAGGAGTTAATAGCTTTGGTTGGTCAATCTAAGCTTAAACAAAATAAGTTTAATCAGTATAGATTTAATGACTATGGATTTAACTAACGGAGAAAGTTTTTGAATAGCGTGTCGCTGGAATAAAGCACGTCATGGAGCATAAGGAGAAGTTGGAGCGTGCAGCGGGAATCGAACCCGCATCATCAGCTTGGAAGGCTGAGGTAATAGCCATTATACGATGCACGCACACTGTCTTAAGAGTAAGACTGAGGCATCAAGAAGACTGGAGCGTACAGCGGGAATCGAACCCGCATCATCAGCTTGGAAGGCTGAGGTAATAGCCATTATACGATGTACGCACATCGTCTTAACGAGAGTGATAATGCCACATCTAACTGAAAACGAAACCTTTTTCTTTCATTTTTATTCTAAGTGCTCGCATAACCACCACTCCGCTAGTTTTTCAATCATGTTCGGCGTTTTCAGAGTGAATAAAATGTGACTAAACTCTCGTTAAACGGAGGGCGAGAAACAATGGAAAATCCCCCGCTATTTCTGTGACAAATTCGGTTTGATTTATAAACCAGTTTGTTGGTGTTAGCTTGTCATAAAACCCATACAAATTAAGGAATTTGGAGTGTTAACATAAACTGATTTTTAATCGTGTTTTGGCGTCCATTAATAACAATCTGAATGCATAAATTTAACTTATTAGTCGGTCAAAACATTCAGTAAACTAATCCCAAATGAGTAGAGTTATAGAGACTTCTAAGCCTTTGCAGAAAAAAGTAACGAGTTCAGTTGATAATTCACGCAAAAGCCTCGTCATTCCGTCTGTCGTTTGGTACATTTGCCGCACATTTTGTCTCCCCTAAAATACCCATGCCTTCTCAGTTCCGAATTAACAAAATTGTTGAAATTGGTGATACTCTTCACCGCAGTGGTTGCGCTCCGTATAAGCTTGAAAAATATACACAATATTATGCTAAAAAGCATGGTGTGGATGTGATGATCCAAGCAACGCCAACCGCGATTAATTATCAGTTTCCAGACGATAACAACGCCGTTATTCTTAAGCGTCTAAAGCCTGCGTCAATTAACCTGAGTTTGTTGGCCAATACGATCATTCGTATTAACCAGCCAAGCAGTGAGCCTGTACCAGAACCTGTCGGTTACTCAAAATTTGTGACTGCACTTGCCAATATGGGTATTCCGCCTGCTTATTTGATGCTGGTGGGCAGTACGTTGGAAGCGGTGGGCTTTTCTGCGTTATTGGGTTTGATGGTGTGGGTATGTCAGCAAGTTCTTCATTCACGTCGTGCTATCGCGGTTGAGTTCATCTCGGCACTGCTAACCGGTATCTTCGTGGCGTTTCTGGCGAGCACAGGGTTGCCGATTCCGGTGTGGGCGTTGTGTATCGCCTCGATTGTCTTGTTTGTCCCCGGGTTATCCATAGCTAACGCATTAGAATGTTTGGCGTTTAATGACTTGGTTTCTGGTACCAGCTTGCTAGGGCAGAGCGCCTTAACCCTGATTAAGCTGTTTGTCGGGATTATCATGGGGCTCAACATCGGTGAAGCGATATGGGGACAAGCGGTCTCCATCGACTATACCAACGCGGTACCGATGTGGATGCACATATCTGGCTTGGTGCTGATCTCTGTGTCTATCGGTGTGATGTTCAATGCTCGCCCTAAAGACATCTTACTTGGTTTGCCAGTTGCCGTTCTCGGTATGTGGGGCCCATTCTATCTAGGTTTTGATAGTGGTTGGGTTGTCGGCACTTGGGTGACGACGGTTCTTATTACTTTGTACGGAACTTGGATTGCCAAGAAGATGGAGCTCACGGGTTCTATTTATATCGTGCAAGGGATCATCATCTTGGTTCCGGGTAGCCGAGTATTAGTGAGTGCCAGCCAGTCGGTGTTTGAACAATCGATTTTGCCTATCCCGAGTATTGGTTTATCGGCGTTATTCATGTTCTCGGCAATCGTGGCAGGGCAAATTACCGCTTACTCGATTTACTCACCAAAAGTCGAACGTTAAGCCGTTCCGCTTTTCAAACCTTTAAACAAACACAGCTTAGCGGCTGTGTTTGTTCGTTTAGGTACTGCTCTTTTTTTAAAGACAATGAGCTCTCCGTAAAACTTGTTAGATTTATGCTCGCTAAGCCTGACAAGAGCCATTAAAATGGAACAAATTCTATTTAAATGAAGTATTAACGTATGTCTCTACCTCCGTGCCCGCAATGCCAATCTGAATATGTCTATCAAGACCAAAACAACCTAATCTGCCCTGAGTGTGCCTACGAATGGAACCCAGAAGAAGAGCGTTTAGAAAGAGAAGCCGCGCGTGTTAAGGACGTGAATGGCGTTGTATTGGAAAGTGGCGATAAAGTTACCTTCATTAAAGATCTAAAAATTAAAGGCAGTTCCAGCGTTCTGAAAATCGGCACCAAAGCTGTGATTCGACGCATCAATGAAGGCAAAGATCACCAACTAGATTGCAAGCTGGATGGTGGCGGTGAAATGCTGGTTACGGCGAAGTACGTTAAGAAGCAGTAGTCGATAATAGGTCAAAATTGCGAGTCGCTCCTGAACTAAATAGCGTAGAAGCCGTTGGAGAATCAACATCATATGGACATGGTTAAAGCTGCTCTTTCACATTCAACGGCCTTTCATTACTATGTGAACGCTTGCGCTGAGGATGGGGTAGATATTTACACGGGGATTTCCGATGGCAGTGATGCCTATTTAGAAAGACGAATTGCTTATTCAAAAGGTGAGGGTTTGCCAGAAGGGTGGACGCCTGCTTCTACTTATTTTTGTTTTGAGTCTGGGCGTATTCTTGGAGTGATAAGAGTTCGTCATGGTACCAGTCCGTACATCCACGATGTCATTGGACATATCGGATATGAGACGCTGCCGCAAGCCAGAGGGCGGGGTATCGCAAGTCATATGTTGTCTTGGATTCAACGACAGGTATTGACTGAAAGCGCTATCATTACCTGTGAGAGGGGTAATATTGCTTCGCAAAAAGTGATTGTGAAGTGCGGTGGACAATTCCTGAGTACCTTTTACTCAGAGCAAGATAAACACGAAGTCTTACGTTACCAACTAGAACCCAAATGAACATTTAAGCGTGGCATTTAGTTTTATCGGGGGCGCTGAATTCCGGTTTTAGCGAAAATGAAACCACAGCCAATTATTGTTGGAGGTATTTTGAAGTATTCAACAAGAGCTGCTCAGTCATCAGATTATGAATTTCTGTTCGAGCTTAAGAGGGCCGCTGAGTTCGAACCTATCAAGGCCGTATTTGGCTGGGATGAGCAGGTTCAACGAGATATACACGCTGAAGAGTGGGCAGAAGAACGGCCTGAAATCATTGAATATCAAGGCAAGGCGATTGGCAGTGTGTTGTTGCAAGACAAAGGCGAACACTTCTATTTTTGCCGATTCTTCTTATTGCCTGAGTATCATGGAAAGGGCATTGGTAGCCAAGTACTGAAAGATTGCTTAACTAAGGCTGACAGCCTCAATAAACCCGTCGAACTTTGTTACCTGCAAGGTAATCGAGTTGGGGAGTTGTACTTGAGGTTTGGCTTTGAAATCACCTCGCAAAACGAGCAGTTTGTCTATATGTGGCGTAAATAGACACTCATTCAAAATGATCACACCGTGTCGGTAACTTGATAGGCACCTGACACTTATCTAACGTAAAACCTTGTAAAGCTCCCTATGCTTGATGACTAAGCGATTACACTTAGAAAAGATCGAGCGTAAGGGAGTGTGCAATGAATTATTACCCGACTTCAAAAATCGTGGGTGAACAAAGGTTTGGCTTTGGGCCAAAACTAGGTCAAACAACCTATTATTCTCCTGTAGAACAGTTGGATAAAAAGCCATTCGTTCACCAAGCTATACAAGACTTACCGAGTACTGAATCTACTCTGATTAAAGTAGGAGAGAATCGTGTACAACGAATGAAGGCCAAGGGTGACGAACAACAGATGCAAGCCACGAAGAAAGAAGCGCAGTCTTTTCTTCGAACGCAGTATCGACAACAAGCTCAAGCTCGCCACCTACAAAGTGTTGAAACTCCTTATGGTTTTCAAGAGCGCATCATTCAGTTTTGGAGCAATCACTTCGCCATCTCGGTCGATAATCGAAAACTGATGCCCTTGGCCGCCAGCATTGAAAACGATGTGGTTCGCCAGCATTGGAATGGTAACTTTGGCGAGATGCTGATGGCTTCTTCTAAACATCCTGCGATGCTTCTGTATCTCGACAA
Source organism: Vibrio sp. 10N.222.52.B7 (assembly GCF_041474275.1). Classification (NCBI taxonomy): domain Bacteria; kingdom Pseudomonadati; phylum Pseudomonadota; class Gammaproteobacteria; order Vibrionales; family Vibrionaceae; genus Vibrio; species Vibrio sp. 10N.222.52.B7. The sequence continues at coordinate 20,637 of NZ_JBFRTU010000051.1, forward strand.
TCAACTCTCGATTGGTCCCAATTCAAAAGTCGGAAAGCGCCGTAATAAGGGGCTCAATGAGAACCTCGCTCGTGAGATCTTAGAACTCCACACTCTTGGCGTTGACGGTTCTTACACTCAGCAAGACGTCATTGCCTTAGCAAAAGCGATTTCAGGCTGGGGCATTAAATTCAAATCTCCTGATGCTGGGTTTCGATTTGCTAATAACCTGCATGAGCCAGGAAGTATCACACTGCTTGGAAAGGCTTATTCTCAATCCGGCGTCTCGCAAGGAGAGTCGTGTTTAAAAACCTTAGCGACCCACAAAGACACTGCTGCGCACTTGGTTGATAAGCTTTGCCAGCATTTCATTGGCGACATATCTAAAGAACTCTCAGAGCAAATGGTTGCTGAATATCTGAAAGGCGAGGGAGATTTACTGCCTATCTATCGCTTGTTATTGAACAGCGCTGAGGCGAGTAAACCTAACCCTAATCGTTTTAGACCGCCGAAGGAGTGGCTGTTTGCCGTTCTTCGTAGTGCCGATATTTCTTTAAACGAGAAACAGGCATTCAATGCACTCAACAATTTAGGGCAGCCTCCTTTTAAACCGGGTTCACCTGCAGGCTGGTCGGATCAAGACAGAGACTACAATAGCCCTTCGGCGTTGACTCAACGTATGCAAGTTGCGAATAGGCTTGCGTCTGCTGCAATAAAATCGGCTAAAGCGTCAGGAGTTAAGCCGAAAGCGGTAGTGGATAAAGTGATCGCGGGTTTATATGGCGATGCTATTGATGAACACACCCAAATTGTATTGAACAAAGCCGACAGCGCTGCAATGCAACTTTCCCTGTTGTGGCTAAGTCCGCAGTTTCAATATCGTTAGGAGTGGGTATGAAAAAGTCAGATTGTTCTCAGAATAAAGCGCCACATAGTATTAACCGCCGCCAGTTCATGGGTATTGCGGCGGCTGTTGGCGTCAGTGCGATACTGCCATTTCCAAGCTTTGCCAAAACAGGTTCAGACAATATCTTCATTTGGGTATCACTGCGTGGCGCGATGGATGGTTTAAATGTTGTAGTGCCGCATGCCGATCCGGATTACTCTAATTTGAGACCCAACATCGGATTAAAACCTGAACAGCTAGTGAAGTTGGATGATTTCTTTGGGCTCCATCCGTCCCTAAAGCAATGCCATCAATGGTATGAGAGTAACGAACTCAGCTTTGTACACGCTTGTTCAACCGCTTATCGCGAGCGCTCACATTTTGATGGACAGAAGATATTGGAGAATGGCACTTCCGACCCGTTTAACACCGTAGGGTGGATTAACCGTTTACTCACGTTGAGCTCAGAAAAATACGATGGAATAGCGATTGATTCGGGCTTACCACTCATCATGCAGGGCGAATCGACCGTTGCAAGTTGGTACCCAAACCGCTTAAAAACACGTGATAAACAAACGGAACTGCTGGAAGAGTTGTTTCAAAGTGACCAAATGCTGTCTTCAAACTTTGAAAGTGTCATGAAGATAGATCAACTGGTAGGCGACCAAGGTGTCGGCAAACAGTTTAAATCATTGATGGGTAAAACAGGCGACATATTGTCGGCTGATAACGGACCAAACATCGCAGCGTTAGAACTCGGTGGGTGGGACACTCACGCCAATCAAGGCAACGTAAATGGACGGTTGAGTAATCAGCTTAAAACTTTGGATGTTGGGTTAGCGGCTCTCAAAGCTTCACTAGGTGATCGTTGGCAGAAGACAGTGATCATTGCAGCCAGTGAATTTGGTCGAACAGCAAAAGAAAACGGCACCAAAGGAACCGACCATGGCACTGGCAACGTCATGTTTGTTGCGGGTGGTGCGCTGCCATCGTTGAAAGGAGCGGGTGGTAAGGTTATTACCAATTGGCCAGGCTTGAGCCAAAGCCAGCTATATGAAGGCCGAGACCTTAGTCCAACGACTGATATGCGTTCGGTTATCAAGGGTGTGCTCAACCGACATTTATCGATAGAAGTGAAACAACTCAACGCTATCTTCCCTGATAGTGCCGATATTAGACCGATGAATCTTGTTTAGAGTTTTACCAAGACCCAGTTAGATGCGATTCAGTCGTTTGAATCGCTCTCTATTTGTGACTCGCTTGTTTACGATTTAATCGCCAACAGTGCTCCGAACGTCACTAAGCCAAATCCACATGCTTGATTAAGCCTTTTCTTTGCTCTCAATAGATGCTTTTGCAATGTATTCGAAGTAAACAGCATAGCGACAACGCCAAACCATAAACCGTGAAGAACGATCATGTAAAGCCCATAGCCGAGCGCGACATGCTGGTTTTCTGCATCAGGTGAGATGACTTGGCTGAAGATGCTCAAAAAGAACAACATGGTTTTTGGGTTGAGCACGTTACATAAGAAGCCTTGGGCTAAATAGCGCCAAACACTGGTGCTTTGCTTTGCATCTTCCATCGGTGCAAGCTTGTTGTCCGCACTCAAGATACCTTTTAGCCCTAGATAAATAAGGTAGGTCGCACCTGCGTATCTAATCATGTCAAACAGCTGCTCATTCTGTGAGATTAAGTAACTGATCCCAAGCATTGAATAACTGATGTGAGCACAAATCGCTAAACTCACACCGATTGCAGTCCAAATCCCTGCTTGTCTTCCTTGGTTGACACTGTTTTTCAAAACTAAAACGAAATCAGCGCCTGGGCTGATAACAATCAATAGTCCCAATACTGCTAGGATTAACCACTCCATAATGACTCCAACTCTTTATATTTGATGAGCCAGCATTGTATGGTTTTTTATTGCTGCCTATAATCGAAATGAATTCCACCTATCTGTGAGAAAAAATCACACATGAGACATTTGAAAGCATTTCATATTTTCCACGTAGCAGCGCATTCGAGTAGTTACAGTGAAGCGGCGGATAAACTCAATATCACACATGGCGCGGTGAGTAAGTAGATCAAGGTATTGGAAAATCACTTATCCCAAGTTTTGTTCTACAAACAGGGCAGGAATGTGTGTCTCACCAAAGAAGGGGAATTACTCAAAGGTTACACAGAGCAAGCGTTCCAAGCCTTGGAGACTGGAGTCCATAAGCTTAATCAGCTGAATCATCAAGCGTTGGAAGTTTCATGCGAACCCACATTGACCATGCGTTGGTTAATGCCTCGACTCGGTGATTTCTATAACGAATCCGGAATTGATGTTCGATTGTCGACTGCTGGTGGGCCTGTGAACTTGAATGCGACAGGGCTCGATATGGCGATTCGCCGAGATGACTTTAAATTAACCGAGCGTTACGAACAGATACCACTAGTTGAAGAGTGGGTAGGCCCTGTGTGTTCCCCGGGTTATTGGCAGCAGGTAAAAGATAACTTAGATGATGTGAAATTACTGCACAGCAGTACACGGCCAGGTGCTTGGAGTCATTGGGGTGCTATCACTATAGATAAAGTTAATGGTGGAGAGTGGTCAAAAGCTCGAGCGAACCAAACATTTGCACACTTCTACTTTTGCTTTCAGGCGGCTGTCGATGGGTTAGGCATAGCGCTTGGGTCTTATCCACTTGTCGCCGACGATCTTGAAAGAGGTAACTTGATCGCGCCGTTTGGCTTCGTACCTTCTGGTCACCAGTACATATTGCTCACGCAAGATAGCAACCATGAAGAGCCAGAAAGCCCGTTTGTTGTTTGGCTGAAGAATGAGTTATCGCAGTGTGTTCCAACTTTATAGGAACGACATCCGACCTAGAAGTGTGCTTGTCTTATGTCAGGCTCTAGTTCGTTGTTGTGGAAATCACTCAATAGGCAAAGACAGCACGCCACCATTGAGTTCGACTTGTTTTAGCCATTCGGTTGGAATTTCGCCATCTCCTTCGTAGAAACACGCCGCTAATACCGCGCCAATTACAATCGCACGACCGCAGCTGTCACCACCACATAAGATGTTGTCGCGAATGCCTTGTTGATAACTCTGAGCACCTGCAATAATGCGAATCAGCAAGGGGAACGCGGCACTCAGTTCACAATGCAATCCAAACTTCTTCGCGGCATCTGTAATCGAAAGCTCTGGATCAGCCAGTGCTTCGTCGATTTGATCGTGTATGAACTTGCTACAAGTTTGTCGCACCATTTCTACCGATTGCAGTGGAGAGTTGCCTTGAATTGCCGCTTGAACCAATAAGGTGATGGCTTGTGCCCATTCCACGGCTTTGTCGTTGTTGTTGGTCACTCGTACCGCACTCTCTACCATTGCTGGTAAGGTGTGAGAAGTATAAGTACATGCGATTAATGGAATGATCTTTGAGACTGTGGGGAGCTGTGTATCATCCGCACCACACGCTGTAATCGGAGCGTTTGCCAATTCTAATTGATGGATGTTCAACAAGCTCATACGAGTCGCTTTATCAATGTAGCCTTTCCAACTACCACCAAAATCAAACCAGAATCGGAAGTGCTTGATGTAGCTCGCTTCATCGTACTGTTGGTTGTCGACTAAACTGTCGACCATCGCCAATAGCTGAGCACCATACTGTGATTGTTCACCTGCGGTTTTTCCTTGGTGAGCAAAGTAGCCCTTGTCTTGATAATCGAACTGATTCGGTGAGCGAAATTCTGGCTCAAAACCTGCTACGTGTAAGATCCTCTCTTGGTCATATAGCCAGTGCAGCCCCATTGAAGCAGCGTCTCCAACTAATGCGCCGACAACGGCGTAAAAAGCTCTTTCTTTATGATTGTCCATGTTGAGCGATGTCCTTGAGATGAATCAACGTAGTTCGATACGTTAAGTATAGTGATTAGCCGAGCATTTTGCTGTGTTTCTAAGAAGAAATATGAAGGAATAAATTCTGACTGATCAATAACTTAAATCAATCAGGTGAAATGGGTAAGGGTGATGAATAGCTGGGCGAGTCGGTACTTCTTATTAATGACGTTACTGATGGTTAAGGTAAGCACTAGAACGTTGCTCAATCACTTTGAACAGACGCGAAAGCACAAAGCATAAAGCAAAATATACGAAGCCTACAATCAGCCAGATCTCGAAGATCAAACCGGAAGAGTTCGCCATTTCAGTGCCAACAAATGTCATCTCTTGAATCGAAATCAGGGATACAATCGAGGTATCTTTTACTAGAGAAATTGCCTGACCTGCTAAAGGCGGTGTGATGGCCGTTAATACTTGCGGGCCAACCACAAATCGATACTTAGACAACGCCGATAAGCCGAGTGAATCGGCCGCTTCCCATTGCCCTTTAGGAATACTTTCTAAGCCAGCTCGAATCACTTCTGCGATGTAAGCCGAAGAGAGCAAACCAATACAGATAACACCAGACGCCAAGTTTTCCCAAAGGTTAGCAGGACCAAACAGAAAGGCTTGAACAGCGTTAATCTCGCCGTTGTGTTCACGTAAGATACTTTCTAAACCAAGTAATGGAATCAGTTGGTTAGAAACGAAGAAATAGAATATGAAGACAAAAACCAGTGGTGGAATATTTCGAACCAGTTGGATAAAAATCAGTGCAGGCGTACGAAAGAAAGCAATTTTAGAGTGCCTAGCAACGCCAAGTAATGTGCCAAAAGAGAGTGCTAAAACCATGCTCCAAACACTCAAGCGCAGTGTCGCGATCAAGCCTTGGAAAAAGTAAGGAATATTGCCTTGAGAAGGCGGAATGAAAATCAGGGTAAACGCATCTTCCCAGCGCCAATGGTAGTTAATACCAACAGCGGAACGATAATAAAGCCAACCTGCGAACGCGAAAATGATCGCAAACAACACTCCATCTAATAGATTGAGGCGTTGATACCAAGGCTTCGTGTGAAGGTTGGGCTTGGGCGTTGATAATGCGCTAGTACTACTCACGTCATTCCTGTTTAAACAATGATAATTAATATGCTGTGAGAGTGGCTATGAGTTTATAGCTATCTCGGGTGTTTCTTAAAAGACAGTACCAGCAAGGTACTGCCTTGATTGGTTCTTTAGCGTCTAATTGGCAGTTGATTACTGACCTTGAGCAATCTGGTCTTGCCAATCTAGAGTAGAGAACCAGTACTCGTAACGCTCTTTCAACCAACCGTCTTCAGTACGTGCTTTGATCCACTCGTTGAAGAATTCTGTCTTGTCAGTTTCACCTAGGCGAACTGCAAATGCTTCATTACCTTTTGATAGGCGTTCTTCGAATGGAATAAATAGCGTGTCTGCGTTTTTAATCGCTTCATGTTCTGGTTTCGGGCTAGACGCGATAACTGCGTGCGCGTTTCCGTTTAACACTTCTTGGAATGCTTGAGCATCGTCATCGAACTGTAGAACTTTCGCTTTAGGGAAGGTTTCACGAGCCACTTGAACTGTGAACGCACCACGACGCGCAGCGATTTTTACACGGCGAGAATCAAAATCAGAGATTTGTGTATAACCTTCTGCTAGCTCTTTATTCGCCGCCAGTTGGACGCCGGAGTGCGAGTAAGGTTCAGTGAACAATACGCTTTTAGCGCGAGCTTCAGTGATAGACATACCGCCAATGATTACATCAAACTTGTTCGAAAGTAGAGAAGGGATGATGCCGTCCCATGCCGTCGGTACGAATTCAACTTTCCAGCCAGAATCTTCAGCAAGACGTTTTGCTACATCGATTTCAAAGCCAACAAGATCGCCTTGTTTGTTACGCATCGCCCAAGGAACAAATGTCGACATACCAACGCGTAGAGAGCCACGTTCGTTGATTTTGTCTAGGTTAGGCGTTTCAGAAGCAAGTGCAGGCAAACTGACGGCAAGCGCAAGTAGGGCTGTAATTGCGGTTTTAAATAGCTTCATGCTGATAAATCCTTATTGTGTTCGCCAGTTAGCTCCGAGCTTATGCTCAAGCCAAGCTGCAAAGGCAGAAAGTGAAAGTGTAAGTGCAAGGTAAATGATCGCCACAGAGAACCAAATCTCAAATGGCATCGCGGTTTCAGAAACTATGTTTCTGGCTTCGGTTGTTAGGTCAAAGATAGCCATGACACTCACAATCGAAGAGTTTTTGATAAGAGAGATCACTTCATTAGTCAAAGGTGGCAAGGTGCGTTGCACCACCTGAGGAAGAATCACATCCCAGTAAGTATAGGTCTTTGATAAACCCAAAGATTGAGCTGCTTCAAATTGTCCTCTCGCAATACCATTTAAACCAGCACGGAAGATTTCGGCGGTGTAAGCACCTTGGAAAAGTGCCAAGGCCAAAACGGCAGTGCTAAAACGATCCAGCCCTAATACGGGGCCAAATACAAAATAGAGCAAATAAATTTGTACTAATAACGGCGTGTTACGAATCAACTCAACATAGCTGGTGGCTAAGGTGCGTCCAACCACCGAATTGGAGTTTCGCAATAGGGCTGTGGTTAAGCCAATCACCAGCGTTGCAACCAAAGAAATCAAAGAGATATTGATGGTAACTAGTAGCCCTTCAACTAATTCTGCAGGCCACCATTCACCATCTTCATAGAAAGCAATATAGTCCGGCACACGCTCCCATTGCCAGCTGTATCCCATGGTTTGTGCACCAGAGTCGAGAATCCAAACAACAGCAGCCGCCAGTACAACAATCTGTACCAAAGCAGATAGGGCGGGTTTAATAATTCGAATCAACATCAATAAGTCAGGATCTGATTTAGGAACGCTTGAGTACGTTCATGTTGAGGGGTTTCAAAAAGCGATTGTGGAGTATTCGATTCCACAATTTGTCCTTCATCCATGAAGATAACGCGGTCGGCCACTTGTTTTGCAAAGCCCATTTCGTGGGTCACACACACCATAGTGATGCCTTCGCTCGCCAGTTCAACCATCACATCGAGCACTTCGTTGATCATCTCCGGATCAAGCGCTGAAGTGGGTTCGTCAAACAAGAGTAATTCCGGCTTCATACACAGCGAACGGGCGATAGCCACGCGTTGTTGCTGGCCGCCAGAAAGTTGCACTGGGTATTTGTTGGCTTGTTCTGCAATGTGCACACGCTCTAGATAGTGCATTGCTATCTTCTCGGCTTCTTGTTTGCTTTTTTTAAGCGTACGAATTGGCGACAGAGTTAGGTTCTCAAGCACGGTAAGATGGGGGAATAAATGAAAGTGCTGAAACACCATTCCGACTTGGCCCGGTGTGTTGAACTTACTCGGGAGTACTTGTTCTAGCACGGAAAGTTCGCCACTTTCGAAAGGTTCTAGCTGATTGATACAACGGATCAATGTTGATTTACCCGAACCAGACGGCCCGCAAATCACCACTATCTCTCCTTGTTCAATATTTAAATCGATATCCTTTAGGGCATGAAAATCACCATACCACTTGTTAAGTGACTTAAACTTAACCATTTCCTTGAGATTGTTCAAATCGTTGTTCATACCTAGTAAAGAGACAGGTTTACCTTAACAATATAGAAATATGATTGCACATAAAATTAGGGACTTATGAGAATTTAATAGCATCTTGTAGGGCAAATTAAAAAGCAGCGCCCAAAATGAACGCTGCTTCTGTTGTACGAAAGAAAAAAGTAATGGGTTCAGTCAGATGTGAAAATTCATCGTTGTATGACCACTATCTTTACTTTCTCTCTATTTTCCCGATTCTTAGTGAATCGCAGACTCTAGAATCTCACGTGTTTTCTCTGGCGTGATTGCTTGATTCTCACCAAGTTGTAGGTAGCCGTGTGATTCAAGTTGAGCGACAACATTGTCAATCGCCGTTGCTTTGTTTGTTTCGTAGCCGTCAAACATGGTTGCTACGTCTAGGCTGTGGTAGAACGCTTCGATTGCAGCGATTGTGCGTTCTGCTAAATCAGCACCCGCTTCTAGGCCAAATACGTTACGACCCATTTGCTCTAGCTTGCCACGTTTTGCTTCGATTTGGTTACGAAGTAGTGAAGGTTGAACAATCGCAAGCGAACGTGCGTGGTCTACGTGCCATAGTGCTGTGAATTCGTGGCCAATCATGTGAGTTGCCCAATCTTGAGGAACACCCGTACCAATTAGGCCGTTAAGCGCTTGGTTTGCTGTCCACATTAGGTTTGCACGCCATGCGTCGTTGTCACGCTCGTCGTATTGCTTACCCAGTACAAGTAGGTTCTTAAGCAGTGTTTCCGCGTAACCGTCTTGAACCATCGCGTCTGTTGGCATCGTGATGTATTGCTCACACACGTGTACCCACGCATCAACTAAACCGTTGATCAATTGGCGCTCAGGTAGAGACTTCATTACATCTGGGTCCATAACCGCAAACTTAGGCTGTACTGCAGGGTTAAGGAAAGCAAGCTTCTCTTGAGTCGCTTTACGCGTGATTACCGCACCCATGTTAGATTCAGAACCTGTCGCAGGAAGTGTCAGTACCGCACCGATTGGCGTCGCTTCAGTTACTTGGTGTTTGCCCGTTAGGATGTCCCAACCGTCGCCGTCATATTTAGCCGCTGCAGCAACGTACTTAGAGCCGTCGATTACTGAACCACCGCCAACAGCGATAATGAATTCTACGTTTTCTTCTTTAACAAGAGCGACTGCTTTGTCTAGCGTCTCTTTGGTAGGGTTTGCTTCAACGCCAGAGAACTCGATCCAAGAGTGATCTTTCAAAGATTCTACAACTTGGTCGTAAACACCGTTGCTCTTGATTGAACCGCCACCATAGATGACCAGTACTTTCTTCGAAGTATCAACCGCTTGGCTGATAGCGTTGATTTGGCCTTGGCCGAAATGGATAACAGTAGGGTTAACGTAAGTAAATTGCATCAGAGATTCCTTGTGTAAAGCGAAATTTGTTATTTTGGTTTATTGCTCAATTTCTATATTTGCATATTAGTACAGTAATCTAGGTCAATGAAGAGCTGTTCCTCCAAATAAATTGCCTATTTCTACAAACTTGATATTCTTCCTCTGCTTTAGCTTACTTACTCTTAGCACTTGGAATGGAAAGTCGCCACTTATGAAAACACTCGCTCAGTTGTTACAGTCATATGTAGAACACAAAGGTTGGGATGATCTCGAAGGGATCAGAGAAACTGAAATTAGCGGCGTGTGGTTGTATAGAAGCAGTGGAGGGAATCAGCGTCAGCCATTTACTTACCAGTCTGGCATTATCATGCTCGGACAGGGTAAAAAGAACATCTACATTGGCGAAAGGCCAGTGACTTACGCTGCAGGTGATTATCTTGTGGTGGGTGTGCCAATGCCGTTAGAGTGCGAAGCCTTGCCTGTTAATGGTGAACCATTGCTTGGCTTGTCGATTAGCATTGATTCTCAACGCTTGCATAGCTTAGTCAAAAAGCTCGAAGATCAAGGCTTCTTAGAGAGCTACTGCAACAAGCACAAACAGAACTCGAGTGGCTTAGAATCGACGCCAATGGAAGAGCAAATGCTAGAGAGCTTTACCCGATTGGTGAAAACGCTGCATTGCGACATTGAGGCCAACATATTGGGCGATGCCATGGTAACGGAGATTGTCTACCGCGCATTAACCGGTTCAGAAGGGCGTGTGCTGTTTGATTTAGCTCATCATGATGGCCATTACGCACGTGTTGCCAAAGCGCTGTCTAAAGTGCATGAAGAGTACGACCAAACCATCACCGTTCAATCGCTTGCTGACGAAGCCAACATGAGCGTGTCTGCCTTCCACAATGCATTCCGTAATGTCACCTTTGAATCACCTCTTCAATACTTGAAAAAGGTTAGACTTAATAAAGCCAAAGAGCTGATTCAACTAGAAGGCCTTCGTATTAGTGATGCTGCACGTCGAGTCGGTTACTCCAGCCCATCTCAATTTAGCCGCGAATTTAAGCGCCACTTCAATACTACTCCAAGAGCGGTTTAGTTCTTCTTTCAACGAAACTATGTGTTGAGAGCTATAATGCCAAAAGCTATGGTGACGATTGCTCATATTTGTTGAATTATATGAGTAAATGTATCTAATCATAGGCATTGTCAGATTGTAGGTATTTGATTCTCGAATATATTATTAACGTACTTATATAAAATAAGCTCTCGAAAATAATTAATTAAATAGCCTAAGAGTTTATGCACAGGTATAGGGGAGAAACTCACTAACTTAGCTATTAACGAAGTTTTAGTGTGAACAACCTATCAAATATTATCTAAAATTCTGGAATTACTCACCGTACTATCAGAGAGAGTATTCAGGATTATTGAATAGACTTAAAATTAAAGATAATTTAGCAGTTGATAAAGCCTAGTACGACGGATAATTAGTCGTTTGATGACTAATTATTCTGTAACTTGCTGATTTATAGTCAACTGAGAGTCTGATGGATATCACGTTTACCCTAAAATAATTCACTTAACATGGCGCTACTTTAATCATTCTTCCAAATACGATTGTTAAATATAAATACGTATACCTATTTTATTTAAAGGATAATACCGATGAGTAGCGATATCATTAAAATTTCAAGAAACACTGAAAACGCACCAATTAATTCTGTATCTACACAAACGGTCGCTTTTTCTCATTATAATAACTTTTCTGCTCAACTTCCGATTGACCCTAAAACGGGTGAAATAGTCATCGGTGATATTAAAGATCAAGCAGCACAATGTTTGAATAATATTAAAGCGATTGTTGAAAGCATCGACCATGTTATGGATGATGTCGTGAAGATTAATGTTTTCGTTAAGAATATTTCTGATATCGATGCTATTGATGAAGTTTACAAAAACTTCTTCCACAACAGCCTTCCAACACGCACTGTCGTGGGTGTCACTGCACTGCCAAGCAGCGATGCGCTGGTTCAAATGGATGCGCTTATTTCTAACGGTGAAGGCACTAAACCACAAGCTCCTTGCGCGCTAATTAAGGTCTCAAGAAATACGGATAACGCACCTCAAAGTGCTGTGTCTACGCAGACTGCAGCCTTTTCTCACTACAACAATCTTTCAGCTCAGTTGCCTATAGATGTAGCCACAGGTGAGTTGGTTGATGGTGGTATCAAAGCGCAAACAGCGCAATGTCTATCAAACATTAAAGCTATTTTAGAAAGCATCGGACACGTCATGAATGATGTGGTTAAAACGACTATCTACCTAAAAAATATCGCAGATGCGGAAGTGGTAAATGAAGTATGTGCTAAATTCTTCCCAAGCTACGTTCCTGCTCGTACTGTTGTTAACGCAGCTGAATTACCAATGGGTGCTTTAATTCAAATTGATACATCCATTTCACATGGCGACGGTACACCGCCGCAATTACCAGAAGACACTCGCTTACTGGTTATTGAAACCAATAATACTGTTTCTGCACCATTCATGCCTTATTCGCATACTGTTGCTTTCTCTCACTACAATCATATTTCAGCCCAATTACCTTTAGATCCGAAAACAAATGAAATCGTTGCTGGCGGGGTAAAAGAACAAGCGGAACAATGTTTAAACAATATTAAGGCGATAATTGAAAGCGTTGACCATAGCATGGACGATACGGTGAAAATTAATATTCAACTTAAGGATATTTCAGATATTGATGTGGTAAACGAAGTCTACACCACATTCTTTAATGCTGAGCTGCCTGCAAGAACGGTAGTAGGGGTTTCAGAAATCCCAATGAATGCTTTAGTACAAATTGATGCTGTCGTTTCTAACTGTGAAGGGACACCTCCACAAGACGTTGTTGCATAAATCAATTGAACCCTTCTCGATAATATCGATCAGATCTCGGTTTAGCTTCCAAATAGGGAGCAAACTCAACAGGCCGAGATCTGATCCGTTCACTTCATTACTCAAGTCCATCGAAGCGACACACCTAAGCTTATCCCGTAAACATGGTATTTATAAGGTTGAAGTGTTTTAATATGAAAAACAGACGCTTAACGTAATAAAGAAAACCAGTTTATGCAATTTCGAGCCATTTTACTGCTATGCCTTACCCTAATAGGGTGTTCGTCCAATCAAGAGTTGGTACCCGACCCAACAACCATCACGCTATTTTATGGTGATACATCCATCGCCGCAGGTGTTTTAGAGGATAAAACATTCAATTCAGTCCTTGCCGATAGGGTTGAAAGCGTTACGTTTTCGGGCTCAATATCAAAGCAAGACTCAGGCTACTTTGTCGATATGTTAGTGATTCGAGAAACAAAAGAGCCACGTTCCACACGACAGCTGAACACCTCGCTTCTAATGAAACCGGGAGAGTTAGTAGATGTTGGCGGCGTGAATAACGATGTGTTCAGGGTAATCCTCGAGTAACAAAAATAAAGTGTTCAATTAATCTGATTTTTTGCTTTACCTCAACCTAACTTCAAGTCTTAAGCTTCTCTTACTGATTAAGAAGGAGCTTATTATGCAAAATAACTACGTAAAAGAACTCGCCGTTAAAACTTACCAAGAAGACCTTCAAAAAGAGTACGTTAGATCTAAAGCTCAGCCATTCCACGCCCCAAGTTTTATCGGTGGGGTGCTGTTGTCAGTTGTGCTGGTGGGGCTGTTTTAATTTATGCAGAATTTCTGATCCATTGCCAACTCTCAACATATCTATTTGCTGCACTTTAATGCTTAAGGCACAATCTCTTAGGTTGAATTGTGACGCTAATGTCGAGAGGAAGTGAAGTATGGCAAGTCCAAGAGTATTAAAGTCACAGATTACTGATATTACCTGTGGCGAGAATGTCACTATCATCGAGCCAAATAACGTTTATGGCTGTGAGCTTAAAGATGATGTGTTCGTTGGCCCCTTTGTTGAGATTCAAAAGAACACCGTGATAGGTGCGAGAAGCAAGATTCAATCTCACACCTTTATCTGTGAGTATGTGACCATTGGAAGTGACTGCTTTGTTGGTCACGGAGTCATGTTTGCCAACGACTTATTCAAAGAGGGAAAGCCAGATCCTAATCCTGAAAGTTGGGGGCGTACCTTGATAGCTGACAACGTCACGATCGGTTCTAACGCTACGGTTCTGTCTGTCAGCATTTGCGAAGGTGCAGTAATCGGCGCGGGCAGTGTGGTAACGAAAGACATTACTGAGAAAGGTATCTATGCAGGTAACCCAGCCAAGAAATTGAGAGGTTTACCGTAACCGTATTAATAAGCCGTGGTTCATGAATCATAAGGTGCGGCTTTTTAGGGAAACATTAGAGTATTTGTCATGGATGTATTTTTACACTTACTTCAACCGAATGACGCGAGTGCGCTTTTGGATTTTGAGGTCGAAAATCGAGAGTGGTTTGAGCAATTTATTCCAGTTAGGGGTGATAGCTTCTATTCAAATGCAGGTGTGACTGAGCAAATCACCAGCTTTCTAACTGAATACGAGAATGGTGAGATGATTCCTATGTTGATCAAAGATGCCAATGGCACTGTCTGTGGAAGAATCAACATCCGCGATATCGACCAGATCGCCCATAGTGGAGAGCTAGGGTATCGAGTAGGTAGTTCCTTTGCTTCAAAAGGCATTGCGTCTAACGCAGTAAAGCAGTTTCTACTCTATTTGGAGGAACAGACCAACCTTAAATATGTTGATGCCTATGCGTTAGTGGGCAATATCGGTTCCAACAAAATCTTATCCAATACCGGTTTTGAATTGGTCGAGTATGTTGAGAGCTACGCGGTGTTTAAAGGAGAACATCAAGATGCTAATTATTATCGTAAGGTTTTAGCTGACTAGGTGACTATCAGTGCCTTATACATTAGAAGCTGGCAGCGTCCTTCTAGCCAGCTTCGAGTCTTTTTATTTAAAGGTTTAAGGTTACTTCTAGGTTTGGCCACTTCTAGATTTACGGTTACTTCTGAGGTTTGTTATGTTCGATTACGCTAATCGCGATAGCCAAAAACAGGATATCTTTCACTAGGAAGAAGTTAGTGACTAAGATGCCATCCGATACTTTCCAAGCGTTTGGCGTTGTAACCAGGAAGCTAAGTGTCACAACAAAGATAGCCGATGCAGCAATGCCTGAGTAGAAAGCTACTGTCGGCTTCTTAAATCCAACGATCAATCCAATCGCGACGATGATCTCCGCGCCACCCACCATGTTAGACACAGCTTGTACTGAGAACAGATTGTAAAGCCAGTTCATTGCAGGATGATTCGCGATTAGCGGTTCAATGAGCATCGCTTCAGTTGGCGTAAACTTATAAATTCCAATCCAAGCGAGCACTAATGCTACTCCAACCACTCCAAGGTTATATCCCACATTACTCTGTTTTAAATCATAGGTTTGAACATGCATAAAAGTACTCCATTTAATAAAATCCTTGAATATGACCGCAAGAGTTCAGATTAAATTTCGCATTGAGAATAATAATTAATATATTTATCTAGAGATTTGACACGTGGCGACTTATTGTCTCGATAGGGGCTTAAAGGCTAGTGATGTTGAGAACCAAAGCAATGGGGAAGCGATAGTGCTGTTCAAAAGGTACCGCGAGTTTTCCAATTTTTGTTTTCAATATTCGCGATTTGGATTAGATTACGCTGATGTTCACCCTAATTATAAGAAGAGTATAACCAGTGAAAATTCATAGAATTAACCCGACCAAACGTTGGTCTGATGTAACTGTTTTTAACGGTATTGCAAGCTTTGTGGAAGTGGCAGAGACGGATACAACAGCAGGAATTAAGAGTCAGGTTCAGCAAATCTTCGAACAAGCCGAAGAAATGATGAGTTTGGTAGACAGCGACAAATCTCGCGTATTGTCAGTGACTATTTATCTCACGGATTTCGCTAACTTTGATGCACTCAATGAAGTTTGGGAAGCGTGGTTCCCTGAAGGCTGCGCGCCAAGCCGTGCATGCGTGAAAGCAGAACTTGCTAATCCTGAGCTACTGGTTGAGATGTCGTTTATGGTTGCTGCGGGTGAAAAGTTTCAATAAGCCGAACTATCGGTTGAAATAAGCTTCGTAGATAGAAGTAACGAACAGATAAAACAAAGCCACTCAGGTGAATCACTTGAGTGGCTTTTTAGTGTTCTACGCTACCCGAAACTAAATCGGGTCAGGTATTAAGCGATACCTTGATCTCTTGCCATCTGCTTCGCGATCTTCGGCGCGTGCCATAGACACGGGAGCAAGATAAACGATACCGGAACCGCTGTGATTACAATGAACGACTGTAGAGCGGAGATGCCGCCTGAACCCATTGAGATAAGTGCGATCGCTACCGCACCCATGATGATACCCCAGAAAGTACGTACCGCTGCGTTTGGCTCTGTCGTACCCGTCATTACCACACTGATGGTGTAAGTCATTGAGTCACCTGTTGTCACGATGAACGTGGTCGTCAGGATCAGGAACAGAATTGCAATCAGAGTTGGGAACGGCAGTTGCGCGGTAATTGCTAGAAGAACCGCCGGAAGGTTGAAGCCTTCGAACGCACTAGAAATCACACCTGGGTTCTCTAATTCAAACGCTAGACCACTACCACCAACGATGCTGAACCAGAAACACGTTACAAGCGGTGCAACGATGCTAATAGAAACGATCATTTGGCGAATAGTACGGCCACGTGAGATACGAGCAATGAAGATCGCCATCATTGGGCCATAACCTAAGAACCAACCCCAGAAGAACACAGTCCAGCCACCTAGCCATGCTGTATCTTGGCGGTATAGCGCCATTGGGATGAAGTTATCAACCATTTCGCCCATACCTTGCAGGTAGCCATCAACGATGAAGCTCGTTGGGCCAACAAGAAGGATGTAGCCGATTAGACACACAGACAAGATGATGTTGTAACGGCTTACCAGTTGGATACCTTTGTTCACGCCGCTCAAAGCAGAAAGCGTGTACATTGCGATAGCAAAGATAATAACAACACTTTGAGTTGCAAAGCTGTCTGAAATGCCAAACAGTTCGCTCAGTGCGTAGCTGATTTGTAGGCCAAGGAAGCCGATAGGGCCGATAGTACCTGCGGCTACAGCCACGATGCTGCATGCGTCGACAACGTTACCAACCCAACTGTTAATCGCTTTGTCGCCAAGTACTGGGTAAAGCAGAGTGCGAGGCTTAAGAGGAAGGCCTTTGTCGTAATGCAAGTGCATTAACACGATGGAAGACAAACCACCTAAGATTGCCCATGCAAGGAAACCCCAGTGCATGAAAGATTGTGATAGAGCATTGAACGCCATCGCTTGAGGATCTGCGTTGCCATACAGTGGCGGAGCTGAAACAAAGTGAGCGATAGGCTCTGCGGCTGCCCAGAACACACCACCGCCGGCTAGCAGCGTACATAGGACGATAGACATCCATTTAAAGGTGGTCATTTCAGGTAGGGCAAGCGTTCCTAAGCGAACGTGGCCGGTGCGACCTAGTGCAAGCACTAAACCGATAATGAAGTTGAGAAGTAGTAGGACTTGCCAGAAAGCACCGAACCACTTAGTTGAATAACTAAAGCCGATGTTTACAAGTTCGGACAACACGGAGGTGTTGGTGAAGGCTAGGATGACAAAGAGGGTTAAAAAACTGCCACTAAGCCAAAAGACTGGGTTTCCGAGTTCCAGTTTTTCACCCAAAGATTGAGCTTTATTGAAATCGATAGAAGTAGATTCTGCGTTGATGTTTTCGTTGGCGACTTGCGTCAAGTTGGACATTATTTCTTCGCTATATTTGGCTCTTTCGAGCCTATGTATTTCTCCCACACTTGCATTGGAAATGTGAGGTTCGTCAAAAAAATCCGCGATACTACCACAATTGTTAAGAAAAAGTGGGCAAATTTAGAAAAGAAATCAGTTCTACGGCGAAATCAATCCCTTTTGGTTAGTTTTAAAACGAAATTTCAGAACGAACAAATAAAGCAGATATGAATAGAGTTTTGTAATTAAGGATACGAATTAGGCGATATTTTTTAGCGTACCGAAATAAATTTAATATTAGTTGTTCGTGCAAAATAAGTGTCGACTCATTGCATGCTATAAACAAATTAATGCGAGTCATTTTATAAATATCGAATATTTTAGGTGTTAAATTGGCACTGTTACCTACAGTTGTTTTGCGAAGAGATTTAAGTGATGAGAAATATGACACTTAAATTAAGCATCTTGAAACAATAACTTAAGGGACAGCTAACATGCACCTAAACCAAGGAAGAGTGGCCAAGAAAGTTTTTACACTCAGTACTCTCACCGCGTCATGCTTAATGGCGTTCAACAGCTACGCGGCTGTGGATTGTTCAACGTTAGAAGCGTGGGATTCCGCCACGGTGTACACCGGTGGTGATCAGGTTTCACATGACGGCAGCGCGTACTCAGCGAATTACTGGAATCAAAATAACAACCCGAGCCAATTTGAGGGTGACTATGCACAATGGAAAAAGATTGATGTGTGTAGTGGTGGCGGAGGTGGCGGTACGCCAAATGAAGTACCAACGGCTTCATTAACGGCACCCTCTGCTTCTGACGTGATTACTGAAGGCGATAATGTTGTATTGAGTGCAACAGCACTAGATTCTGATGGCAGTGTGGCTTCGGTTGAGTTCTTTGTTGATGGCGCATCTGTTGCGGTAGTCACAGCGGCACCTTTCGAAGCGACTTGGGCTGCAACGTCGGGTAATCATCAGGTTTCTGTTGTTGCAACGGATAATGAAGGCGCAGCAAGTGTTGCAAGTGCGGTTTCTGTTTCTGTTGATTCAGCACAACCAGGGAATGAAGCACCGACAGTTTCAGTTGCACTTTCAGTGACATCTGTTGATGTTGGTGGTGTAGTCACACTGACAGCAACGGCAGCAGATAGCGATGGCACGGTTGATAAGGTTGATTTCTACGTAGCGGGTGCTGTTGTGGGCACTGCTGCAACGAGCCCTTACACGTTAGATTACACAACAACTCAAGCGGGTTCTTTAGCGGTTTACGCGAAAGCAACAGACGACCAAGGTGCGACTGCAGATTCTGCGTTGGCATCTTTGACCGTGAACGGCGCTCCAACAGTGAGCACATGTCGCCCTGATGGCTTATATCAAACTCAAGGTGTCGATGTTCCTTACTGTACAATTTACGATGATGAAGGCCGTGAGAAAATGGGCGCAGACCATCCCCGTCGTGTCATTGGTTACTTCACAAGTTGGCGTGCAGGGGATGACCCACAAGCTGCTTACCTAGTAAATGATATTCCTTGGGAACAACTCACACACATTAACTACGCTTTCGTGAGCATCGGTTCAGATGGCAAAGTAAACGTCGGTGATGTAAACGATCCAAATAACGCAGCGGTTGGTAAAGAGTGGCCGGGTGTGGAAGTTGATCCGGCATTAGGCTTCAAAGGTCACTTCGGTGCATTAGCGACAGCGAAGAAAAAACACGGCGTGAAAACGTTAATCTCAATCGGTGGTTGGGCTGAAACAGGTGGTCACTTCGCGACTGATGGCAGCCGCGTGGCTGATGGTGGTTTCTACACCATGACGACCAATGCTGATGGTTCTATCAACCATCAAGGTATCGAAACATTCGCGACTTCAGCGGTCGAAATGCTGCGTAAGTACCAGTTCGATGGTCTAGATATCGATTACGAATACCCAACTTCTATGGCTGGCGCAGGTAACCCATACGACAAAGACTTCATGGAGCCGCGTCGTCAATATCTGTGGGCGTCGTACCAAGTGTTGATGAAAGTGCTACGTGAGAAGCTCGATGCGGCGTCTGCGCAAGATGGCAATCACTACATGTTAACGATCGCAGCGCCTTCTTCTGGTTACCTATTACGCGGTATGGAAACATTCGATGTAACCAAGTACCTCGATTACGTAAACATCATGTCTTACGACCTTCACGGTGCGTGGAACGATCACGTAGGTCATAACGCAGCCTTGTTTGATACGGGTAAAGATTCAGAGCTAGCGCAGTGGAACGTATACGACACGGCGGCTTACGGTGGTATTGGTTATCTGAACACGGATTGGGCTTACCATTACTTCCGTGGTTCTATGCCAGCAGGCCGTATTAACATCGGTGTGCCTTACTACACTCGTGGTTGGCAAGGCGTAACGGGTGGTGAGAATGGTCTTTGGGGCCGAGCAGCACTGCCAAACCAATCTGAATGTTCAGCGGGTACGGGTGAAGGCGAGAAAAACAACTGTGGCCATGGCGCTATTGGTATCGACAACATGTGGCACGATACCGATCCAAAAGGTAACGAAATGGGCGCGGGTTCTAACCCTATGTGGCACGCGAAGAACCTAGAGAAGGGTATTTGGGGCTCTTACGCTGAAGCTTACAAGCTTGATCCTGTGAATGATCCTTCAGATGTTCTAACGGGCACTTACACGAGAAACTACGACAGTGTGGCGGTTGCCCCTTGGTTGTGGAACGCAGAGAAGGGCGTATTCCTTTCAACAGAAGATAAACAGTCTATCGACGTGAAAGCGGACTACGTTATCGACAAAGAGATCGGCGGCATTATGTTCTGGGAACTAGCAGGGGATTATAACTGTTATGTTCTCGATGCGAATGGCAACCGAAGCTCTATCGATACGACTGAGCAAGCGTGTAACAGCGGTAACGGTGAGTTCCACATGGGTAACACCATGACGAAAGCTATCTACGATAAGTTTAAGTCTGCAACACCATATGGAAACAAAGTAGCGACGGGTGCTATTCCAACAGAAGCGCTAGATATCGCGGTATCGGTTGGTGGCTTCAAAGTCGGTGACCAGAACTACCCAATCAACCCTAAGATCACGTTCACGAACAACACAGGGCAAGCTCTTCCGGGTGGAACTGAGTTCCAATTCGATATCCCAGTATCTGCACCTGATAACGCGAAAGATCAATCGGGTGGTGGTTTGACCGTGATTGCTTCAGGTCATACTCGCGCGGATAACATCGGTGGACTAGATGGAACCATGCACCGAGTGGCGTTTACGTTGCCGACATGGGAAGAGCTTCCTGCTGGCGGTGTGTATGAGTTAGACATGGTGTATTACTTGCCAATTTCTGGCCCTGCTAACTACGCGGTGAATGTCGGTGGCGTTGATTACGCGTTTAGCTTCGAGCAGCCAGATCTACCATTAGGTGATATCAGTTCAGGTGGCGGTAACCCTGGCGATGGTGGCACCAATCCAGGTACATGTGATACGGCAGGTTTAGCGGTTTACCCAGACTTACCTCAGAAAGATTGGGCAGGTAACCCAAGCCATGCAAACACAGGAGACCAAGTGGTTCACAACGGTAGTGTTTACCAAGCAAACTGGTGGACAAGTTCTGAACCGGGTAGCGATGGTAGCTGGACTCAAGTTTGTTCTTAATTTAATGCTAAGCAAACTATTTATAGACAATAGAGTGTAGTAATAGGTAATAAACACAAATGCTTTTAAGTCTATCTATCAGGAATTAGTATCAATTAAGTAATCAATCTAGACGTAAAATCAAAAAGCCGAACTGAATCCAGTTCGGCGTTTTTGTTATAAGTCACAGATTACGTATAGAAACCCTTAAAAATATCGACACTCGTTCAGTAAAAAATAAAAACATGATATAAAACAGTCTGTATATAAGAGAAGTCACAGCGTTACCTGAAATTATAAATCTACGGGGTAATCTTGAAAGTCAGACGTAAATACATTCTTAATTTTTCAATTGCGCTCGCCGTCGTGTCGATGATTCTTTCTGCCTTTCAATTTAATCGAACTGAAAGGTCATTGTTGGAATCTAACCAACTGTTTTTTCGTACGATTGTGAACGCGAGTTACGATATTGTCGACACCACAGTTAATGAGGCGATAAAGACATATCTTAAAGGAATTACGGATACCGTTGCGTCTCATGTATGGCATACCACGGCAGAACAAGAAGTTGAACAGGTAAGCCAAATTGCCCGTGAATTGCATATTGGACAATCGGGTTATATCTATTTGATGTCACCCCAAGGCGTCCATCTCTACCATCCATTCTTGCAAGGTCAGAAGCGTGGGCATCTTACTCATATCCAAAAACAGCTCACTATTGACTCTGGCATGATCGAGTACTTTCACGCTAACCCTCATGAGATAAGCCGCAGAGCCAAAGTCGCTTATTCGATGAGGCTACCGAGTGGTAATACTTTGGTTGCGACGACCTATAAAGAAGAATTGATGTATTTGGTCGATCTTGAAGGTTTAAAAGATAAACTTAGAAAGTATGCGTTTGGTGATAGCGGATATGTGTACATTGTCGATCTGCAGGGTAACTTAGTGCTTCATCCAGATTATGAGCACAAATCATTGAAATCCTTAATAGGCTACTCGTCTGAACTGCTTATTGATCGAATCGCCACCAAACCAGAAGGTCAATTCAGTTACTCGATTTCCAGTGATAGTGGCACGACCAACAAAAAAATCTTCTATAAGTTTTACCCTTATCTTAATTGGGTCATTTCTGCAGGTATCTTAGAGCAAGAGCTTAATCGAAATCATAGCCTATTGTTTATTAGCTTGATGGCTTTGGTTGTAAGTTTGTTGAGCATTATTGTCGTGTTGGTGCTTTACCTGCGGCATCGTCATCTTAGAATCTTGGATGTGGCAAGCCTCGATTACCTTACTGGGCTTCCTAGTCGACGGAGTTTTATCGAACAGCTAAAACTGAAAATTACTCAAAGGTCGCCTTATCCGCTAACAAATGTCGGTGTCATTTTGCTGGATATTGACCATTTCAAGCGGGTGAACGATCAATATGGTCATGCTCAAGGCGATAGGTTTATCTGTGAGGTCGCAAAATCACTGAAGAGATTTGTTAACCGTCGTCGTTTGATTGCACGCTATGGCGGTGAAGAGTTTATTTTGGTGACGTTTGATTGTGATGAACATGAGTTATTCGAATTATCAGAGGCGTTACGGTTATGTGTTGAGCAACTTCAAGGCTTAGTGTCGCCAGTAACAATCAGCGCTGGTTGTTGCCATGCTCAAGCACTGACTGACATTGAAACCGCTATCGATAAAGCCGACAAAGCGCTTTATCAAGCAAAAGAGAGTGGACGTAACAACACTCAAGCGTATCGAGAGAACGAATATCACGTTGCTTACATGTGATCGGTTGAAAGCCTCATTGAATTGAAAAGTTTTGTTCACACAAATCGAGCTCTTGAGAACGACAAACACAAAAAAGCCCAAATAGATCGCTCTATTTGGGCTTTTTCAGAATTATTTGAAAGGCTAATCGTTAATTTAAGCTTTCGCTGCTTTCATCGCTTCCGTTTTTTTTTCCTTTTGCATTTTTGCAAGGAAGTAGATGTTTACACAAGCGATAAAGCCGTTGGTGGCTGCAACTGGCCATGCGTCAATCATGATGCCGTATGCTGTGAAGAGTGCACAGCCAATAAAGTTAAGGACACGCAGACGAACGATATCTTTCATTGTTAATGAAATTGCGACCATAATAGACGCAGCGTAACCTAAAATTTCAACCATATTGAATTCCATTGTTTGACCCTCTTAAATTTGCCGATACTTTGTCGGTACCAATTCTTCTCTTCATGAGATGATTGAGGAAGCTCCGTGCCTCGAATGGTCTGGTTTTGTTTAACGGGGAGAACTATACCAACTCTGTTTTTGTGATTAAACCCCCAAAACAGACAGAGGTGAAGGTTAGCGATTACGCAAACGTTTAATGACCTTTCTATTAACATAATTACTATTTATGTTGGATGTTGAATTGATAGTTATTCTTATATAGGTAAGGAAGCCTCGAATGATAAAACGATCCATTTGTGCAACAAAAAGGATAAAAAAAGCAGCACTATTGGCTTTGATGGCTATTGGGCTGACCGCATGCTCTACGCAAGAAATACCACCCACACACAATTATGGTGTGGTCACTAGCGGTGACTTTGGTTTCATGAAACACGGCGTGATGACGTACTCCTGGCACCCTGAGTCAGAAAAGGTTTACCTTTCTCAAAAATACGATGAAACCGTGGTAACCGATTTAGTGCGTGATTCGATTCAAGAACAGCTCTCAAGTAAAGGTTATCAGTTAAAGCAGGATGGTGTCGGTGATGTTGTTGTAGGCTTTGGATTAGCGGAAGAATCGGAACTGAACGATGAGTCTATCTTCGATGCGATTAAGCTATCTACTGGTGTGCCATTTTACGATGGTGAAGGTAAAGTCGCGGAGAAAGGGTCGTTGTACATTGCGTTTTTCGTACCTAACTCAGAGGTCGTACAATGGCAAGCATTAGCACAGTCTGGCATCCAACCTGATTTAGAGCCAAGCGAGAGCAAACAGCGTATTACTGGCTTTGTTGAAATGTTATTTAGACGCATGCCTGAGCGATAGTATTAGGCGTTGAATGCATTCGTGGAGTAAATATTAGTTGTGGAAAATATGGTCAGATCGCAGATTATACTTTTTTATTTGTAACGAATGGTACAAATACGTAAAGCAACGTAAAGTTCGCGCTTCTTTTGCTAGCATTTGTCTATACTGCTCAAAACGTTAACTTAGGTTTGATTCAATGAAACTGTTTTCCAAATACTCTCTCCCTCTATTAAGTATATTCATTGTAAGTAACGCCGCGATGGTAAGTAATGCAGCTATCGCAGCACCTTCTATAGTACCAAGCCCACCTAGCCTAGGCGCAAAAGGGTATGTGTTAATTGATTTTAATTCTGGTGATGTGCTGGTAGAAAAAAACGCACATACGAAGTTAAACCCAGCAAGCTTGACCAAACTGATGACCAGTTATGTGGCAGGTCAAGAGATGAAGCGAGGCAACATCTCTGCCGATGATCAGGTACGAATCAGTGAGAACGCGTGGGCGAAGAACTTCCCAGACTCTTCAAAAATGTTCATCGAAGTAAACACCGATGTAGCAATGATGGATCTTTATCGTGGCTTGATTATTCAATCCGGTAATGATGCTAGCGTTGCGATTGCAGAGCATGTTGCAGGCTCACAAGATGCATTCGTTGACCTGATGAACTCTTGGGCTACCTCTCTGAAGCTAGAAAACACCCATTTTGCCAATGCACATGGTTTGGATGCAGACGACCTCTATTCGACTCCTTACGATATCGCGTTACTCGGTCGTGCCATTATTCGTGATTTACCGGATGTGTATGGCTTATACAGCGAACGCTCTTTCAGTTACAACGGCATCACTCAACATAACCGTAATGGCTTGTTGCGTGATAGAAGCTTAACCGTTGATGGCATGAAAACGGGCTACACCTCTGGTGCTGGCTACAGTTTGGCGAGTTCAGCGACACAAGGTGAGATGAGACTTATCGCGGTTGTGATGGGCGCATCAAGCGTTAAGAGCCGTGAATCAGACAGCAAACAGCTGTTGAGCTACGGTTTCCGTTTCTTCGATACACTAAACCCGCATAAAGGCGGCGATCAAGTGGCTGAAGAGAAGGTATGGTTTGGTGAGCAAGACACATTGAAATTAGGTGTGGCAGAAGACACGTTCATTACGTTGCCTAAGTCAGACAGTAAAAAGCTGACTGCATCTATCGAGCTTAACTCTGAACTGAAAGCGCCAATTGCAGAAGGTCAAACTCTAGGTGTGGTTCATTACACCGTTGATGGCGAAGATGTTCAAACTCAGCCTTTGATCGCGCTTGAAGCGGTTGAACAGGGCGGTTTGTTCAAACGTTTAATAGACTACGTTAAGCTGTTCTTCGCGAGCCTGTTCTAAATAGAGCCTGTGGCGATAAGCCGCGCTGAAAAGTCGAAATATTATGGGTGTTGTGAGTGAATCACAGCGCCCTTTGTTATTTCTACATCAATGAAAACGCCGCGCCGCACTATCTTTATTAGCCGTAGCGGGCGGTTTCGATTACTATACGCAAAATTTAGCAGTGTAGTCACTTATGACGATAGATATAAAGAACGTAACCGAACCCGAAGTAACCTGTGCAAATTGTCAGGCATGCTGTTGTCGTTTAGAGGTTATGATCATCACAGATACGGGCGTACCTGAAGAGCACATCGCTTATGATGAATGGGGCGGTGAAACCATGAAGCGCTTAGACGACGGCTGGTGTTCTGCGGTAGATAGAGAAACACTGATGTGTACTATCTACGAAAACCGACCATGGATCTGTCGCGAGTTCGAAATGGGCTCTTTCGAATGTGTTGACCAGCGCAAAGATGTGATGGGCTAGGCGTCTGCAGTATTGAACTCAGTAACTAAAGTACGCTAATGAACTGTGATAATCACATTAAAATTAAATATCAGGGTTCTATACCTTAAGCAGTTGTAGAACCTTGATGCGTTTTATGAGATCAAATATTGAGTGAGATAAGAGTCTTAGCTCGATAAGTTAGAGTTTAGAACTCGGAAGGCACTTCAAACTCCATCCATTCACCGGTTGTCGGGTGAATCAACTTTAAGTAGCCAGCGTGCAGGTGTAAGCGCTCGCGTTTGTATCCGTATAAGTCGTCACCACGAATAGGTACAGCAAGCCCTAATGGATGAGCACAGTGCACTCGCAGCTGGTGGGTTCGCCCTGTTTTAGGGTACAAGTGAACCTTGGTTTTGCCATTGTGAGTGCTAACCACTTGCCAATGGGTCTCTGCATTTCGGCCGTGTTGGTGACAAACCAGTTGTCTTGGTCTGTCCGTGATGTCGCCGCGCAAAGGAAGGCTGATATTGCCAGATTCGCCCGTTATCTCGCCATCTAACAAAGCGGTGTAGCGTTTCTCTACGGTTCTATTAATGAACTGCTTCTGAATATGCTTGTTTGATTCCGCCGTGAGCGCCAAGATCAACAAACCTGACGTCGACATATCCAACCTATGGATAATCAAAGGACCAGTCGCATCCGGGTAACGCGCTTTTATGCGGGTATAAACTGAATCTTCGATGAACTTACCGGGAACCGACAAGAACTCTTCAGGCTTATTGACGACTACGATTTCATCGTCTTCATAAACAATATTAAAAGACTTACCAACCGCAGGGTTCACGATAAGCGGGTTATCTTCTAGCTCTATGCCACTTAACTGGTGTTCGAGGATCTCAAAGCTTTTACTCTGACAAACAGGGTAGAGGTTTGCGTGTTGTCGAATGATGTCTGTAGGCGGTAATCCCCACCAAAACTCAGATAATGCTAACGGCTTGAACCCGTGTTCAAACGCAAAGTTAAGCAACTTAGGTAGGCAGCAGTCACCAGAGCCTTCAAGCGCGTCTTTACCATCGAGCAACTCGAGTAAATTCTTAGATTGCTTGGCTTGATTGATAAAGCGATAGTGAGAGAGGCGTTGAGTTTCCAACTGTTGTGAAACTGCTTGGTGATCTTGCTTACGGTTTTTCAGTTCGCTTTCAATCAAATCAATTTGTGATTGGCGCTCTGCGATCTTCTGTTTCCACTCAATACGAAGTGCTTTTAGGTCACGTTTCTCTTGGCTACTTTGATTGCCCAGTTGTTTGAGCAAATTCGCCGCTGACTCTAGATTCCCTAATGCTTTTTCTTGATTGGCTTGTTCTCTGAGTTCGTTACGCTGAGCTTTGTTTGCGGCCATTGCTAACAGAAAGGCTTCGATAGCTTTTGCTGATTCGATTTTTAACCCTTCAAGCTCGGCCAATAATGTGTCTAGATTGTGCGACTGTTGCAGCTTTTCAATGTCGTCCGAGAGCTGCAATTGTCGAGCAAGGTTCGCACTGTTTTGAGATTGAAACTGTTTTGAATCGAAGGCTGGTGGAACAAAGTGAATGTTGTTTAACTGAGAGACCAAAGCCGGATCTAACTGCAAGCCTGAAAACGCAGAAAGGTAACCTAACCCTTGTGTGGTTGGATTCTGAACAAGAAGCACAGCGTAGAGATTACCTTGCGAGGTTTCATTCACACCACAGTCGACAAGTGATTGCTGAAGCTGCAGCATAGCGAATTCACACACAGGGTGCGGGGTATAGTAATACGGAAACGTAAAACGAGTCGGTAGCGCTAAATCGACATTCGTGTTTGCTAGGTGCAGAGGTGTGTATTGAGCGAGGTTTGTTGGCATTAAGATCAAACTCTATGGCTGTTCAGTTAGAGTTCGGTATTGTTGTCGAAATGAAGACAAATGAGAAGCCAAAGCAGAAGATAAATCGGCTTTGGCTTCATTTAGTTTCTTGTGTTTACTCTAGCAAGCACGTGTTTGAGTGAAACTCGATCAGTTCGAGTGTTCTAGCTCTACTTGCTCAGCTTTTTGGTAAGCAGGGTGGCTCTTTAAAAGTTCACCGTATTTAGCGATGTTAGGGTAAAGCGCAGTTGCACCAAAGTTACCCACGATTTCTACGATGAACGACATCATAAAATCTGCACCTGTTAGTGTGTCTGCAACCAAGTAGGTTTTACCTTCAAGTGCATTATTCACGTAAGTGAGGATCTTTTGGTTTTCATCGTCTGCATAACCGCCTAGGAAGTTAGTTTCACAGCCGTCCTTCATTACAAAGATCTTAAGCAGCATTGGCAAAATACCTGAACTCTCAGCGAAGTGAAGCCATTGCGAATACTCAACGTAGTTTGCGGTGCCGCGTGTAGGTGCGAACTTACCCTGACCGTATTTGTCGATTAGGTATTCCGTGATAGCACCAGATTCAGTGATCACGACGCCATCGTCTTCAATGACAGGAGATTTACCCAATGGGTGAATGGATTTGAGTTCTGGTGGTGCAAGAAAAGTGACACTGTCTCGTTGGTAGGGTTTGATTTGGTAATCTACCCCAAGCTCTTCCAATAGCCAGATGATGCGCTTTGAGCGCGACTTATTCAGGTGATGCAAAGTAATCATGATTCTACCTAGTTAACGGGTTCAGTTTATTGAATTTATTTAGCTTCGTTCGTTTTGATAACAAGCTTACCGAAGTTCTGACCTTCCAATAGGCCCATGAATGCTTGTGGCGCATTTTCTAGACCTTCAACCAGGTGCTCACGATAGTGCATCTTGCCTTGAGACAACCATTCTGTCATTTGAACAGCAAATTCGTTGTAACGGTGTGCGTAGTCATCAAAGATGATGAAACCTTGCATCTTAATTCTTTTAACAAGCAGCATACCCATCAGGCTAGACATACGATCTGGTCCTTCAGGCAGTGAAGTCGCATTGTATTGAGAGATAAGGCCACACACAGGAATACGAGCACCTGTGTTAAGCAGAGGCATTACTGCATCGAATACCTTGCCGCCAACGTTTTCAAAGTAAACGTCGATGCCGTTGTCACACGCTTTAGCCAATTGCTCCGCGAAGTCGTCAGCTTTGTGGTCGATGCATTCATCAAAGCCAAGAATCTCTTTCGCGTACTGACACTTATCTTGACCGCCTGCAACGCCGATAACACGACAGCCTTTTAGTTTGCCGATTTGTCCAACGGTTGCGCCTACAGCACCTGTTGCTGCTGCAACGACTAGCGTGTCGCCTTCTTTAGGTTGGCCGATATCAAGCAAGCCCATGTAAGCAGTAAAACCAGGCATACCCATGATGCCAAGCGCGTAAGAAGGGTGCGTTGGTTCTTTACCTAGTTTGATTAGGCCTTCACCGTTAGACACACCAAGATCTTGCCAACCTGTGTAAGCCAGTACCCATTCGCCAACTTCGTAATCAGCGTGGTTTGATTCTTCAACCTGACATACGGTTGCGCCAACCATCACCTCATCAATCTCGACAGGGTCTGCGTAAGATTTAGCATCGCTCATACGACCACGCATGTAGGGGTCTAGAGAAAGGTAAACTGAGCGAAGTAACATCTCGCCGTCTTTGATGCTTGGCGCAGCTATTGTCTCTAAACGGAAGTTGTCTTGAGTCGGTGCGCCAACTGGGCGAGAAGCCAATACGATTCGGCGATTGTCTTGTTGAGTCATTGGATGTCCTTAATTGTGTATTTTATACATTTAGAATTAGACCAGTCGTCTAGTCTTGTTGTCTAAAAATCCCGCCGTCATCAAATTGATAAGAGGGCGGGTGATTTTTTTAAGTTAAAGCCAATAAAGCGCGCTGCGCGTTATTAGCTTTCACCTTTTAAAATTCGTTCGGTAAGGCTCAAAGCTGACTGTAAGCTATGTGAGCTTTGGCTCAGCTTGCTCAATAAGCTGGCGCCTAACCACATTGAGTATAGGTTCTGAGCTGCTTCTTGGCTCTCTTCAACCTTTATGGAGCCATCTTCAATACCGCCGACAATGCACTGTTCGATGGTATTCGTCACTTTTTCTGCACCCTTTAATAGCGCTTGGCGCATAGGATCAGAAAGATCAGAAACTTCCGCGCTGAGTTTAACGACCAAGCATTTATGAGCATTGCAGGTGCCGTTTTCAATCTGTGACCATCGAGTGAAATAACTGACAATTCTCTGGTAATGGTTGCCTTCACCATGAACCAAAATAGTTTCAACTCTGCTGATGTAGGTCTCAAAATAGTGCTGGATCAGAGCCTCGCCAAATTGCTCTTTCGATTTAAAGTAGTGGTAAAACGACCCTTTCGGCACGTCCGCTTCTTTAAGCAATTGCGATAAGCCAACGCCGTTAAAGCCGTTGTTCACTATTAATTGGTAGCCAACATCTAAAACATGCAGGCGTGTGTCATTCGTTTTTTCGTTCATGGGCAGTACTATAAGTTAAATTAGACCAGTCGTCTAGTGGTCGGTTTTCGAGGGTATATTTGGTCGTTGTTACAGTAGTTAAATAGCTAAATAGCTCAATATCTAAAGAGGCTTCAAATGTTCAGATATAAAAAAGCCCCGACATAGCGCGTATGTTGGGGCTTAAATCAATCACTTCGATTATTTGATAGAGATGAGTTCTACATCAAAAATCAGAGTCGATGATGGTGGGATAGGGCCTGAACCGCCTTTACCGTAAGCTAGAGTGCTTGGAATAAATAGACGAACTTTTTGGCCTTCAACCATGTAAGTCAAACCTTCTTGCCAGCCTTTAATTACTTGCTTAAGAGCAAATGAGATTGGCTCGCCGCGCTCTACAGAGCTGTCGAAAATAGTGCCGTCGATTAGCGTACCGTGGTAGTGAACCGTTACTTTGCTGTTCTTAGTTGGGTGCTCTGTGCCTGTACCTTCTTCAAGAACAAGGTATTGAAGACCGCTTTCAGTCGTAATCACGCCTTCTTTAGTGCCGTTTTCAATTAGAAATTGTTGGCCTTGTTCGAAGTTTTCTCCGCCAGACTTATGATTCGTCCAAGTACGGTAAATCATGAAACCCGCCAAAAGAAAGACAATGACCGGGATGACAAATTTAGACATAGTAAAACCTATTTATATTGAGTGCTGAATTTCGTAGTTAATACAAAATGTGTTAATCAGTTGACTAAAGCCGTGATTATGGTTGAGTCAAAAGGTAGTTGATCGTTTTTGCAATGCCAGCAACGTCTTGGTGACCTGCTGTTAGTACTTGGTATTTACCGTTGATGATAAAGGTTGGTACTGAGTTGATCTGACCTTTTACTGAGATCTCTTCTGCTTGCTTAACGTAGTCGAAAAGAGCGACTTGCTGTTCTTTATTCAGCTGGTATGGGCTAACCAAACCACGAGAAGTAAACGCTGTCTCTAGTGCTTGTTGACGCTGCTCAGGTGTTGCATCTGCACCCATTTGAACGGCACCAAATAGGTCGTCCATGAATGCGTGGTCAGGCGTCGCATCAAGCTGCATCACTGCTGTGTAGTAGATCATTGCGCTGATTTGAGCGCTTTCGTTGAACGTCACGTGCATCTTGCCAATAGTTTGGTCTGTTAGAGATTCAATCTCTGGAATGGCACTTTCCATTTGACGGCAGTGACCACAGTTAAGAGAGAAGATTTCAGTGATCGGAGACAAGTTAAATTCTGTTAGAGCAGTAGGAAGCGCTTCGTATTGAACGCCTTTTTGTGGCTCGTCTGTTTCACTACAACCCGCGATAATGAGTACGGCAGCGAGTGCTGTGATGAATTTAGTAAATGGTTTAAACATAATGTTTGCTCTAGCGTTGAGAAGTCGTGAGATTCTAACTATTTAGTACGAATTGGAAAACAATTATAAGGTAAATAAATGCAAACAGTTCGAACTAGCGGCTGAAGACAAGCTAGTAGACGGTTAACTGTGATCAACAGCACTTTTTTGGGTTCTGCTTTCTTTTGGTCTAAAGTTTTTCCCTCGGTGCCGATATAGACATTAGTGAATGGTTTATCTGCATGAGTGGTTGGTGAAGTAATGAGATATTTAGCGATAATGTTAAGCATAGCTTTGGCTGGGTGTGAAGCCACGTCACCAACTGACTTACTTGGCGGTGACATGCTAGAGACTGCACCACAAACCGATTACGACTTGATGCATCCTGAATGGGGTGTGGTTCAAACGACTCATGTAGCAAGCAATCGTGGGTACTCTATCCAGAGTAGCACTCATCAACACAGAACCATCACGACCAACTACGGACGTGGCGTTTCGACTAACGACCCACTGGAAGTCTTTTTAAGACA
This sequence comes from Vibrio sp. 10N.222.52.B7, assembly GCF_041474275.1. Taxonomy (NCBI): domain Bacteria; kingdom Pseudomonadati; phylum Pseudomonadota; class Gammaproteobacteria; order Vibrionales; family Vibrionaceae; genus Vibrio; species Vibrio sp. 10N.222.52.B7. Next base: position 52,929 of record NZ_JBFRTU010000051.1, read on the forward strand.
AAACCGTATCGATTTTGAAGTGTTGCCGGGTAACCATGTGATGGTAAAGCTTGAGCAGCACGTGAACTTTAAAACAGGTTCAGCATTCCCTGAGCCAGCGTATAATCAATGGCTAGATACGCTAGGCAGCTACCTTGCTCAACGCCAAGATATTGATGTGGTGATTGAAGGGCACACCGATAACACGGGCACAGATCGAATCAATGATCCGCTTTCAGAGCAGCGAGCAAAAGAAGTGAAGGCTCGATTAGAGAGTAACTACGTATCAAGTCGTTCCATCTATACTCGTGGCTTCGGTGAGTATGTTCCAGCTTGTACGAACGCTTCTGCGCAAGGCAAGGCGTGTAACCGCCGTGTTGAATTGATGCTGATTGTCACGAAGTAGTCGTTTGAACTTTCGCGCCCAATTTGAAGCGATTAACGCCAAATAACAGACATAAAAAATCCCTCACATTCGAGGGATTTTTTGTATCTGACTTTTGTTGCTTTATTGCTTATGCAAACTGCTTTTCTAAGTAAGTCACGATATCTGAAGATTCGTACATCCACTCAGTTTTACCGTCTTTTTCGATACGTAGACAAGGCACTTTCACACGACCGCCGCCAGCTTCAAGCTCAGCACGGTGTTGCTCGTTGTTTTTTGCATCACGAAGTTCAAATTGAACCGACTGACGTTTCATCGCGCGGCGCACTTTCACACAAAATGGGCACGCTTCGAATTGGTATAACGTGTGCGTTTTTGCTTGCTCATTTACTTTGCTTTGTTCTTCTTGAGAACGCTTCACACCACGTGGGCTGAAAACAAAATTCAATAACAAGATGACACGACCTAAGAACCAACGGATAAACTTCATAACTCTCTCTACATATTTAAAATTAGCGTTACAATTTGCAGCATTATATACACAAGTTTTGTCAGATGCTCGCAACAAACCGCTAATATCTATTTTGTCCGTTCGATCGTATGAGACTTAGCCACATTTAGCCCTAAACGCTTAGACAGTCGAGTCAGATTTGCTCGGTCTGTTTTCAGAACTCGCCCTGCTTGTGCCCAGTTAAAGTTGGCATCTTCCAACACCTCAGTAATGATACTGCGTTGAAAATCGTCCGTTGCACCACGTAGCCCTGCAGAAAGGTCGATCGTTGGTGTCGATAATGGTGTGTTTTTCACCTGAGTCGTCGCAATTGGCTGATCTTGGTCTAGAGGACCACAATCTTCCTTGGTGATTGTCACCAGGTTTTTATTGGTGCTGCGCGCTAACGCTTTCAATGCGGAACGACTGATCACATGCTCAAGTTCACGCACGTTACCCGGCCAACCATAACGGTTTAGGAAAGAAAGAACGTCGGAGCGGAACTTAACTTGGTTGATACCAAGCTTACGACGCGCTTGTTCTAAGAAGAAACCCGCTAATAGGCTGATGTCGTCACCACGATCTTTCAGTGCTGGCACCGCGATAGGATACACACTCAATCGGTGGTACAAATCGGCTCTGAATCGACCGTCTTCAACTTCTTGTTTTAGATCTCGGTTTGTCGCTGCCAATACTCGCACATCAATGGTTTGAATGTTGTCTTGGCCAACCGGTTGGATTTCGTTGTTTTGCAGCGCACGTAGGAGCTTACTTTGAGCGGCCAAAGGCAATTCACCAATCTCATCAAGGAACAGTGTGCCACCATCGGCTAAAGCAAATTTACCTAAGCGGTTTTTGTCTGCGCCAGTGAACGCGCCACGAACGTGACCAAACAGTTCACTCTCTACTAAGTTTTCAGAAATTGCAGCACAGTTTACGTAGACGAGTGGGTTACGTTTACGTTGAGATTGGTGGTGCAGGGTGCGAGCCACAAGCTCTTTACCAACCCCGGTGTCACCATGAATCAAGATATTAAACTCAGATGGAGCTACAACAGCGATGTCGTTCTTAAGCGCGACCATGGTGTCACTGTTACCAATCAACTCACCGCCGTCACGTTCCCACGCTTCTACGTTCAATTCTTCGAGTAATTGCTTTGACTGTTTTGCTTGATGCTCAAGTTGCGAGAAGGTCAGTGCCATCTGCATGGTTGAGGCTGCAATAGCTGCCAGTACTTCAAGGTTACGCGCCGGAATATTCGCGAAGACATCAGGTTTCAAGCTGTCTAGAGTCAGAATACCTAAGAGCTTATCGCCAAATAGCAAAGGCAAGCCCATACAAGCATGCATTGGTAAATCGCCATCATGGTCAATAAGCAAACCATCGAAAGGATCGGGTAAGGAGCTGTCAGCATCGAAACGAACAGGAGAGCGAGACGCGCAGATCTCTTCAAACCGTGGGTGTTCTGAAATGATAAAGCGACGACCGAACGTATCTCGGCTGAGCCCTTGCATTGCGATAGGTACTAGCGTGTCGCCTTGAAGGCTTAAAAGCGCGACACAATCACACGTTATGGTTTTGCGAATGGCATCGATCAGGCGATTGAAACGATCTTGATCGTTGACACCACTTGCGAGGCCAATGGTCATTTCCATGAGGGTAGATGCGGAGATATCTTGCATAAAAAACTCTAACTGTGTGTGTTTATCTACATAATAGAGTCTTATTGACTTAAAAAAAAGGTCTTTTTGACATTTTTATAAGATGAGTTTTGAGAAGAAAACCAGTAATGACGGGGATTGATAAAGTTGGCACTGATTGTGCAGAAGATACAGAGAAGCCCAATTATAGCGCTGATTAAACAGACTATTCTTGATCTCAATCAATCAGGTTGCATTAATCAGGTTTCGCGATTTTTTGAAATGAAAACGAGTCAAAATAACTCAGTTTCTAAAAATAACTAAGGTTTCAGAAAATCGATAAGTCATTCTTAATTTTTAGTAGTCAAAATGACATATAGGTCATAAGGCTCAGTGTTCGGAGTAAATTCATGCTTAACAATGCACATATCGAAATCATCAAATCTACTATCCCTCTACTTGAGAGTGCAGGTCCTGCTTTAACTCAGCATTTTTATCAACGTATGTTCACGCATAACCCTGAGTTGAAAGATATCTTCAATATGACTCACCAAAGAACAGGTCGCCAAGGCGTAGCACTGTTTGAAGCTATCGCGGCATATGCAAAGAACATTGAAAATTTAGCAGCGTTAACAACAGCCGTTGAACGTATTGCTCAGAAACACACAAGCTTTAACATTCAACCAGAGCACTACCAAATTGTTGGTTTGCACCTGATTGAGACATTACGTGAACTAGCTGCTGACGCCTTTACTCCAGAAGTGGAAGAAGCATGGACAGCCGCTTACCTATTCTTGGCGCAAGTATTCATCGATCGTGAAGCTGAACTTTACCTACAGCGTAAGCAAGCTGTTGGTGGTTGGGAAGCAGCGCGTGCGTTTGTGATTGCAGACAAAATCGAAGAGTCAGCGCTAGTAACAAGCTTTATCCTTCAGCCAAAAGACGGCGGTGAAGTTCTGGATTACACACCAGGTCAATACATCGGTATCGAAGTGAAACCAGAAGGCTCTCAATACAGCGAGATTCGTCAATACTCACTGTCTGATAAGCCAAACGGCAAGCAATACCGTATTTCTGTTAAACGTGAAGGACAAGGCCAAGAGACACAAGGCGTTGTATCTAACCACCTACACGATACGGTTGCTGTTGGTGATGAGGTTAGCCTATACGCACCAGCGGGTGACTTCATGTATCAAGAGCGCAGCAAGCCAGTAACACTTATCTCTGCAGGTGTTGGTGTAACGCCAATGCAGTCTATGCTTGAGTTCCTAAACACGGAAGATAAAAACGAGCCAGTACTTTACCTTCACGCTTGTGAGAACGTAGGCCAACACTCTTTCACGACTCGTGTTAAAGATATTGTTGCCGACAAAGGTTGGGAAGCGAAAACGTGGTACATGAACAAAGATGAATCTGCATGTGAAAACACGCATCAAGGTCAAATGGATCTAGCGTCTATCTCTGATACTAAAGGCTTTGAAGAGAGCGATTTCTACATCTGTGGTCCTGTTGGTTTCATGAAGAATATCGTAGAGCAGCTAGATGCAATGAAAGTTGACCGTTCACGCGTTCACTACGAAGTATTCGGCCCTCACGCTAACTTCTAATAGGTCTCGGCATTTCTAGTAACACTCGCCTGAACTATTAATACCTTGCCTATTCAAAGGCCTCACAGTGTGAGGCCTTTTTGGGTTTGGTTGGTTTTGTCTGACATCATCGACTACTGCAGAACACGATGGTTCAGCTAAGATCTTTTCGCTTCTATCTAAGAACGTTTCATCTTCTTGGACATGTAGTCGGAATCGAAAAACTCAGGCCAGTACATTTTTACGTAACCACCGGCAACCCAAATCACTAGAATGGTGGCGATGGTTAGCTCGAAGAAACCAAACTTGTGTAGCCAATACCATTGTGGGTATTCCGCGCCGAAAAATGTGGTTAGACGATGCATGGCAATAGCGCTGATCACGGATGGGAAGGTGACGGCAGCAATTGAAGGTTGGAACTTCAAACGCATTAGGCGGATGTAACACAAGTAAATCAATAGTGTCATGGTGATGGCGATGCCAGACAATGCGCCTGTTAGAATCGGATCTGGATTGTCGAAGTTAACCAAGTAAGCGGCTAAAGACAAGTTAACCGGAGCTGCCATGATAGCGAGTGTTGGTCTTGCTCGGCGAGGAAGATTGCCTTCGAACACCAAGCGGTACAACACCACTGGCAACATAAGGAAATAGATACCAATACAAGTGATCGCAAGTGTTTCTGAAAATACGGTGTGCCCGAACTGTGTGCCAGCTAAGGAACTGCTGATCAAACCGACTGGATACAGAAACCAACTCGGTACAATGTTCGACATTTTGAAGTTGATGATCTGAAAACTAAAGAACAACACCATCATGGTAAAGTGCAGCAATAGCGCGCAGAACCAAACTGGGTAGGCGATAGCTGGCGATATCTCGGCTAAATAGTCGCACAGAATCAGTAAAGCCATGCTCATTGGTGCCATCAAGCTTCCACTTAACGGGTGGCGAATGTCATTAAGGAAGGTATTAAAGCTCGTTAAATAGCGCAGTAAAACAGGCAGCAATAATAGCGCGCCGAATGCAGCGAGGTAGGGACGAATTATCTCACCAATGCCCGGGATATATAACGCCCAAGCTTGTCCTAACCCAATAACGCCAAGTGCTAAAGACGCCTGAGATGGCGGCACATTTTTTACTTGGGTTAATCTTCTCCAGTTCAACGACTTGCTCCGACTTAGTTAATTACAGAATATTGGACTATTTGCCTTAGTTAGAGTGTGTAGGTCTTCCATCAATAGATTTTGAGGGCACTCAACTAATTTTGAGTGGATGATACCAAGTTTAACGTTTGCTTTTTTGATTTTGATACGGAATCGGGAGATTAAGCACGTTGAATGTGTGCTTTTGTTTCATGAGTCATTTGTAATTAACGTACTTCCTCTTGTTGAGGGAGATCTTGTTGTCTTAGTTTTTCGTTTTTCAGCGTACGGTTAAGCAGTTGACTGTAAATTGGCTGCCCACCTAACATTTGAGCAATGATTACCGCACCTAAGCAGGTGATGATCAACGGCAGGATCAGGTAGTAGTTATTGGTCATTTCAATAACTAACAGAATACCGGTGATAGGCGCTCGCACGGTGGCGGCAAATAAGGCTCCCATGCCAGCAATTGCAAACATACCCGGTTCAATATTCAGTTCAGGAAAGAATGCCGCCGCGATAAGCCCAAACGCGTAACCAAAGAGCGTTCCTAGAGCAAGCATTGGTGCAAAGATACCACCCGGTGCACCAGAGCCGAAACAAAGTAGCGTGGTGAGCACGCGCCCTAAGAAGATTAACAGCAGCACGTTTGCGCTGTAGTTACCATTAGTGATGTTCGGGATGATACCAATACCACCGCCAGTCAACTCCGGTATATAGAGCAGCAATAAGCCAAAGCAACCGCCCAGCAGGGAACCTGTCATTAAGTAGCGTTTACGGTCATTCTTGTGTATTGCCACAAATAGGTCTTGCGAAAGTGTAATCAACTTATTGAAAATCACACCAAACATGCCGAACAACACGCCTAACAACAAGAATAACCACAGAGCATCCAGTTCAGGCGGTTGGTATTGAGGCATTGTGATAACGGCAGACTGCCCGTTGATTGATCGAAAAACGATGTTGGCTGAAACCGCGGAGATGATGACGGCTTTAATTGATATGAGTGAATAGCGAAACTGTGGTCTCATCTCCTCGACTACAAACATGATGCCAGCCAGTGGTGCGTTGAATGCGGCGGCTAAACCACCTGCGGCACCCGAAGCTAATAGTGAGTGGCGAGTGTCGTCATCTTTGACTCGAAAGATATCGGTGACCATGCGACCAATGCTGCCGCCCATTTGAACGGTTGGTCCTTCTCGACCTAAAACCATACCAGAGCCTAATGCGCCCATACCGCCAAAAAATTTTACTGGCAATACTCTCCACCATCGAACAGGGCGCATACCGTCCATCGCACCTTCAATTTCGGGGATGCCTGAGCCTGCAGCCTCTGGAGCAAAGCGGTGAACGAGGAAGTAACCAATAAAGGCAAATGCAGCACTAATAAGGAAAGCGGCTAGCCAAAGGGGTAAATAGCTACCGATTTCATCTTTAAGCCAATCGGTACGAGTTTCTGTGATGAAATGAACCGCGACTTCGAAATAGGTCCCCACTACGCCAGCAAGTACACCGACAATACAAGAAAGAAAGAGAACTGAAGCTGGGGTCTTATCTCTTGAGAGAAATTGATTAATAGCATCCCTTGGCATTTTTGCTAATAAGGACTGCTTAATTTTCTCTCTTCTGGTCATAGAAATAAGTTTCCTGAATGAGTTAAGGCGGGGTTGCATTAAATTATACGCTTCCTCCGCATATCCTATAGCAACAAAGATGAAAAGTTGAATTTCATTTATGGAATGTGCGTGTTACATAAATGGAATCTATGGTCAATAGTGGAATCACCGTCACAATTTTGATCGATTCTCTGGCGGCGGCTTGAATATCCCCAAAAATGAACCATAGTTAAATCGTAAAGCAACATAACGAACCGCAAGGAGAAGTGAGGTTTTACACACAATTTGGATGGATTCAGAAACAAAGTTTTAGTTCCTCGTTAAATGTTCAGGTCGATATTTAAGGCTTCCTGATTCGCGAACTCACGATTGAGTAACGAGGGTGAGGCGTACTGAGTAAGTACGCCTTTAGTTCGTCTGGAGCATCCCATTTCCACATTCTGCCTCTACTGTTTATCTCTTCTGATTATTTTCGCGCCAACCTCTATTAACGAATCTCAGTGTAAACAATCGATTGGGGTCAACTTTTTGGTGATTGAGTATATACTCCCTTAAAAAGGAGAACTGATATGACTAAAAAAGTTCCTACGAACATCATTACGGGTTTCTTGGGTGTTGGTAAAACGACAGCCATCTTGAACCTGCTAAAAAATAAACCTGAGAATGAAAACTGGGCTGTTCTGGTTAATGAGTTCGGGGAAATCGGTATTGACGGTGCATTAATGACAGATCAAGGCGCTTTGATTAAAGAAGTGCCGGGTGGATGCATGTGCTGTACTGCGGGCGTGCCTATGTCAGTGGGTATTAATGCCTTACTTCGCCAAAAGCCAGACCGTTTATTGATTGAGCCGACAGGGCTTGGTCACCCTAAACAGGTTATAGCGACACTGACTTCCGATCAGTACACACCATATGTCGATTTAAAAGCGACGCTTGGTTTGGTTGACCCACGAAATCTGTCTAATGAAAAGTACACATCGAATCAGAATTTTAATGATCAACTAAATAGTGCAGATGTGATTCTTGGTACTAAGGTTGACCTTGTTCATTCTGAAGAAATCGATGTGTTCAATGATTGGGTGACGGATCAAACGCCAGCAAAAGTCTTCCATAAGCTAATTCACGATGGTGAAGTGCCATTGGAAGTGTTAGACATTGAAAGAGTATGCGGCAGTGCTTCATCTCATATTGAAGCGCATCATCACGATCACGCTGAACAAGAGCCTCAATTCCAACTTCCTCCTGGTGAAGCTTTCATCCGTAAAGAGAATAAAGGACAGGGCTATTTCAGTTGTGGTTGGTTGTTTGGCGCAGAGCATAAGTTCGACTTCGATGCGCTATTCTCTATGTTGTCAGATCTAACGGCCGAGCGTGTAAAAGCTGTCGTGAACACCGACCAAGGTTGCTACGCATTCAATGTGGCGAATCAAGTCGTGTCTGTGAACGAAATTACGCTTGATGGCTTTGAATCTCGACTGGAAGTGATCGACTCGCAGCTCATGCCATGGGGCGATCTCGAGCAGATTCTACTCAAGCTGTGTGGCATCAAATAGCCCTGTTTTTGCTGTTTGAACCAAGGATCTTGGTGTTTACCTCGTTGAAGGCGGGATAAACACCAGATTAAATGAGAAAGTTTGCGTTATATCACGATAAATGTGAGATAAATCACTCTAATTACTTTATAGTGCTCGGCTGAAATAAGAATGTAGGCTGTCTGCTTAAGGAACCCGTAACAATGTCATTTTCCTCTCAAGGTTTTGCTCCTGAATTAGTCAAAGCGTTGACTGAGTGTGGTTATGAAAAACTCACTCCAATTCAACAAAAAGCGATTCCAATGGCTCGTAAAGGCCATGATATTTTTGCTACTGCTCAAACCGGTACGGGTAAAACAGCGGCATTTTCATTGCCTGTTATCCAACACCTTTTGAACAGCGGTAAAAAGGCGTCTAGAGGAACGGCTCGCGGCCTTATTCTTGCTCCAACTCGTGAGCTTGCTGCGCAGATCGCTCAAAACATTAAAGACTACGTTAAATACACAGATCTAAGTGTTTCTGCGGTTTACGGTGGTAACAAGATGTCTTCACAAGTTCGTCAACTAGAACTGGGTGTGGATATTTTGGTTGCAACACCTGGCCGTTTAGAAGAGCACTTAGAAGCGGGTAACGTGTCTATTGCTAACCTAGAATTTCTAGTATTTGATGAAGCTGACCGTATCCTTGATATGGGCTTTATCAATGCCGTTCGTAAGATCATGTTGGATGTAGAAACATCACCGCAAATCATGATGTTCTCTGCAACGACTTCTACTCAGTTAAACCAACTGTCTGTTGATATTCTGCGTAAACCAAAACGTATTAGTGTTGAGCGCGAAAACTCAACGGCTGCTACTGTCGGCCACGTGGTTTACCCAGTGGATCAAGAGCGTAAAACAGAACTGCTTTCTGAGCTGATTGGTCGTAAAAACTGGCGCCAAGTGCTTGTTTTTGTTAACTACAAAGAAACAGCGAACGATGTAGTTAAAGAGCTTAAGCTTGACGGTATTAAAGCGGTACTTTGTCACGGTGATAAAGCGCAAAGTGCTCGTCGTCGTGCTTTGGATGATTTCAAAGAAGGTAGAGCACGTGTGATGGTAGCAACCGACGTTGCAGCTCGTGGTCTTGATATCGAAGACTTACCACACGTAATTAACTACGACATGCCTTTCCTAGCGGAAGATTACGTTCACCGTATTGGCCGTACAGGTCGTGCTGGTAAACAAGGTCACGCAATCTCTTTCGTTAACCGCGAAGAAGAGCTGACTGTTGTTCAAGTTGAAAAACTGATTCAACAACGTATTCGCCGTGTTGAACAACCGGGTTACGAACCGAAGAAACGTGATGCTTACATCGAGAAGCTGAACACTAAATCGGCTTACAAAAACCGTCAGGGTCGTAAGAACAACGCGAACGAAGAGCCACAAGATCAAGCAAGCGCTGAACGTCGTTTGACTATGATGAAGCGAATTAAAAACCGTCGTAAGTAAAATTACGGTTGGTAATGAAAAAGAGCCACTGTTATGTGGCTCTTTTTGTTTGTATTGATCGCAATATTGTTTATTGTCATTACTGCTTCGTTTCAACCTCGCTTCATTTCAAGCCCGATCAAGAAACAAGAACTATTAAATAAAAATAAGTCGATAAGGTAATAATATGGATAGCGCACTACTTTGGGCTTTTATTCCCACGTTTTTCTTCGTGTCAATCACGCCTGGTATGTGTATGACTTTGGCGTTGACACTTGGAATGAGTGTTGGATACAAGCGTACATTATGGATGATGATCGGTGAACTGGCTGGTGTCGCTGTGGTTTCTATTGCCGCGGTATTGGGTATCGCTTCGATCATGTTGAATTACCCATGGCTATTTACGGGCTTTAAATTTGTTGGTGCGGGTTACCTGTTTTATTTAGGCGTTCAGATGTGGCGTTCGAGAGGCAAACTGGCGATCAGTACTGACAACCAAACAACAAAAGTCAGCAATGATTGGGACTTGGTGGTTCAAGGTTTTGTCACTGCAATTGCGAACCCAAAAGGCTGGGCGTTTATGATTTCTTTGCTGCCTCCTTTTATTAACAGCAATAAAGACTTAGCACCGCAGTTGTTCATTCTCGTGTCAATCATTCTGGTTTCTGAGTTTGTTTGCATGACCTTATACGCGACAGGCGGAAAGAGCTTAAAGCATATGCTGGGCAAAGCCGACAATGTTAAGTTGATGAACCGCATTGCAGGTACGTTGATGATGGGCGTTGGTGTTTGGTTGTTCGTGAGCTAATTCTGGTTAGCCTACAACGAGCAGAGATCCCCGACTCGGTCGTTCCTCCTTCTCGAG
>NZ_JBFRTU010000051.1:64387-65193 GCF_041474275.1 Vibrio sp. 10N.222.52.B7
TCGTTCCTCCTTCTCGAGGGTGACGCGTACGTGGGATGATGACGACTTAGGATTACGGTGAGTTTTGAAAATTCGGATTCTTACTTAAACCGAAGAATGCATAGAATATAAAAAGAGCGATAGGGCATTTGGCCTTATCGCTCTTTTTGATTTTACTTAGCTAGCGAACAGAGACTAGATAACAGAAATGTTTCTGATTAGCCTGCGTTGTATATTTAAACCGCGATTTCACCGCCGTCTTCTCGACGAATCACAACCGTAGATGCTCTTGGGCGGACTTTGCCTTGAGTTTGTGCGGTTGCATCTTCAGACGATGGCCAGTTTGCCGGGTGTTGAATGTTCACAAACAGTGACTTGAAATCTGGGCTTATGGTAAAGCCTGTTACTTCACATCCGTTTGGTCCCACAAAGAAACGCTTTAGCTGCGCTTGATTGTTTGCATCAATTACCGCGCTGTTGCCTTGGTCATCCGTTAATTGAGATGGAACCACTGCCAGCATTTGGTCATTGGTGTAGCCAGTGACTTCGTCTGCGCCATTATCTGTCTGAATCCATAAAATACCACGAGCATCAAACGCTAAGCCGTCAGGACTCGCGAACTGGTTCATGTCTGTTAGACCAGAGCGGTTAATAGACTTGTCTTCCACTGCTGGTGAACCAAATACGAAGATATCCCAATCGAACTCGCCTGCCGTTTTGCCTTCATCCCAACGGATAACATGACCGAACTTGTTGTCTACGCGAGGGTTCGCAGAGTTCGCTTCTTTACGCTTGTTGTTATTAGTCAGCGTTAGGTAAGCCGTACC
>NZ_JBFRTU010000052.1:0-15385 GCF_041474275.1 Vibrio sp. 10N.222.52.B7
AAATGGGTCACCAACTTGCCTACTTAGCTGGTTCTGATATCGGTGCTTCAAAGCAAGACATCAACCAATATTCTGTAGTTGTTCGTCCAATGTACAAGTGGAACAACACTATGCGTACTATTTTTGAAGCTGGCTACAATGCGGGTGAGCAGATTAATCAAGCTGGCACTGGTGTAGAAGATTTTGGTGGCGCTAAATTTACTGTTGCTCAAGCATGGGCAATGGGTGACAGCTTCTGGGCTCGTCCTGAAATCCGCGTATACGGTAGCTACCTGATGGATCTAGAAAACGATTCATTCGGTGAAGTTAAAGAAAATGGTGTTGTAAAGGCTAAAGGTGCTGACAACGATTTCGTTGTTGGTATCCAAGTTGAAGCTTGGTGGTAAGCCACTTAGCTTAAAATCCTAAACTGTCCTAATTCATAGCCGGCTTACGTCGGCTATTTTTTTAAGGAATGTACGATTAGTAAAAAGGTTTCCTAGGTTAATTATTTTCGTTATGGTAATTAACTAAGTAAATTTCTTAAAAAAATAAAAATAAGGAAGAACTATGTATTTTCGCGCTCTGATGTTGAGTGGTTGTGTTGCATTGGCTGGTTGCCAATCTGCGCAAGTAGTAGAGCAAGTGCAAGTTGCACAAGCTGAACAAGTTAACTCTATTGCTGGTCTTCAATTTGCTCCTATGAAGCTACCAAGTTCGGCAATTTTTGATGTGACACCAAATAGCCAAGTATTAAATTACCAAGGAATAAACAGCCCTGTAGTCGCGGTTGAACTGCCTGCAGATCGCGGTGAGTACTCGATTAATATCACGAGCATTATCGGCGACACAGCGTTTGTTCCAAATGCGGTCATCTATGACGAAAACGGTCGTGAGCTAGAGCGTTATGGTAAAGAGAGCTTCGAATACGCAAAACCAAGACTACACTTAGGAAACCGCCTCGTTGCTGAGAACGATTTTTACCCACCGACAACAGCAAAATCAGTTTATTTAGTTATCTATACAGATCAAGCTGATCTTGGTGGTTTTACTGATGTGATCCATCCTGCTCGCTTGGACGCGGAAGGCCGTGGTAATTATTTACCTGAAGTAAAAGATATCCCGATTCCAAATGCTAACGTTGGTAAGATAGAAGTTACAATCGATAAAGCGAGCTTCTTCTCAATTGGTTCATCAAACAGTGAATCTAATGCTAAACCTGCTGTTGCTAAAATCGATACTATTCAACCTGAAACGCAAACCTACTATCACAATGCGATTCAAACAGCTGTAACTGAAGACAATATTCCTAAAGCTCTTAGCTTATTAGATGAAGCAAAAGCCCTTGGTATTGAAGGTGCACAAGAAGCCTTTGTGCGAGCCGTCAACGCCAAGTAATATAGATAAAGGGTTCCTTTAAAAGTGCAATGCTTGTAAGTTAAGCATCGGTTAGCATCTTCTAAGGAACCCTATCGAATACCGCTTTAATGTATATGCTTTTTATTTGCAATGTTCAGCAACTTTCTCGCCTAAAGGGACTTCTGTATTTTCGCATTTTGATACGTGACCAGTAGTCGTTTCCCCTGCTTTATCCGTTTCCATATATTGATCAACATTACCGTTGCTTTCAAGTGTTTGCAGTGCCTGTTTGTGCGCGGCATTTTCAGCTTGTATTTGTTGCGTTGTTGCAGTGCTAGGAGTATGTGCCAGGGCGCGAGCAGCGTCGGTAGATTCTACAAGATCAGTGGTATTAGCCAAAGCCATCCCGCCCATCAATGCTGTAGTCACGATGCCCATTTGGATGGTTTTGATGATATGTTTACGGTTCATGGAAGTTTTCCTAATCAAAATTTAACGACACCGCAAACAACTGCGGTGTTTTGCTGTTGATAGAATATTACATCGAGAATTGAATGTATTTTAATCGTAATTGTAGGGCGTAACCCTTCAAAAAAGGCTGCCAGGATTAATTCTGTTCACTTAAGGGAGAGCGGCATTCCTACGATGATATATCGTTAAGATTTGGTTTTAACGGTTCTAAGGAATATCCTTTCCCTTTAGTTCTAAGTTTTCAGCCATGTAATCGAATGTAGGGGCTATAAAGTATGGTTGGAAATGCCCCGAATTTTAATGGGCGATGCAGTTGTTTATTATTTGCTTAAATCTGCTGGGTTCAATAGTTGTAAAAAAGGGAGACTGACGTCTCCCAAAGGCTAGCTTTCGCTTGTTTTATTATCTGTTACTTGAACCTAAGCTTGGAGCTTAATTCTTAGTGACAGATACCACAGCTTTGTCTACATTGTCGTCAAGCTCGTGAATGGCATTCAAGGTGAAGGTGTAGCTGCCCGCTTCCGTTACGCTCAATTGGCAATTGCCACCTGTGCCAATATCGATTGACCCGCTTGCAAGCTCTACAGAATCGCAACCAAAGTTAGGTGTTTTCCAATCAGCATCTGCAAACTTGAAGCCATAGTTACCTGCTTCCAAATTGCCTGTCACAGAATAAACACCATTAGCGACAAAGTTCATTGCCCAAGCATCAACAGGGTTCCAACCATTCATATCACCACGCACGTACACGGTTGTTTGACCGTACGGAGGAATGCTAGATACATCCTTGTCTGAGTTATCAACCGGCAAACCAGCGCCTTGTGCATCGCCTTGAGCTTGTACAAATACAGCGGTGGTTAGTGCAGGGACTGTGAAGGTTTCAGCGGCGAAGCTTGCACCTTTTACAATGTCATCTTCAGAGCTCTGTTGAACGGTGTGAAGTGTAAAGCCGGTTGCTCCCGTGATTTTGAACGATTGAGATTCATTCGTTGAGTTTACAACTGCGACAATCGCATCATTGGCAGGGTCAAGGTCTTCGCCCGCAGACACGCCATCATCGATCGACATGACAATCAGGCCTTCGACTTGATCTTCGCCAACGTTACGGAAGTCGACACGCTTCATAACTTCGTCAGCTGTATCTAAGCGGAACAGTTCGCTTGAGCTACGGATCTTTAATAGCTCTAGGAATTGCTGCTTAGTCAGCTCAATGTCGTCTGAGTCTGGTTTAGCCGCGCTGTCAGCAATGATTGTTTTGATCAGATCCCAGTTGGCACCATCTTTATCTTCACGAGGTAAGCCAACATTCCAGTTGTTGTCCGTCCCATCAAACATGACGCGGTTGTACCAGTCACCAGAATCGTAAGAATCGCGCTGCATAGACTTAGATCGTAGCAGTTCAGAACCCATATGGATGAATGGTATGCCTTGGCCTAGCATCACGGTAGAAAGCGATACAGACTGCATACGCGCACGCTCTGCAGAGCTAGTACCAGTGGCGATCTTGTAAGCGTTGTTATCCCAAAGTGTTTGGTTATCGTGTTTGGAAACGTAAGAGATGTTCTCGGAAGGCATCTTGGTGTAACCAGCTGGCGCGCCGTTGTAATCAACGTTTTTACCCAGTTTGGTATCGCCTTTGTAATCAATCAGTACGTATTCAGCGAGGTTACCTGCCATACCTAAACGAACAAGGTCTTGGTTATGTAAACGACCATTGATCGAATCTTGATCAACTTTGGTTTCTTCGTTGGCAATCGCTGCGTTACCAAAGCCTTGGTTAAAGCGAAGTGGGTGGTTGCCTTCTGAGTCGACACCACCATCGAATGGGCTACCACCACGAACGGCGTCACGCAAACGGTCTGAGAAGGTACCGATTTCTGTACCTGCCATATTGATTTGGTTTGCTTGATCGAAGCGGGCGTTGTTGGCGACTTCACCAAAGTCCCAGCCTTCCCCGTAGAACAGAGTATTCGGGTCGATTTTGCGCACTTCTTCCAATGCTTCGACCATTACATCTTTTGGCTGGTGGCCCATCAAGTCAAAACGGAAACCATCCACTTTGTAGTCGTCAGCCCACACCTTAAGTGAGTCGACCATCAATTTACCCATCATCAGGTTTTCGGTCGCAGTGTTGTCACAACAAGTCGAGTTTTCTACGCCACCAGTGTTGACGTTAAGACGGTGGTAGTACCCAGGGACAATCTTATCCAGTACCGACTTATCGTTCACACCAGACGCATTGGTGTGGTTGTATACCACGTCCATGATCAGCTTAAGATCCATGTCGTGCGTAGCTTTGACCATCTGACGGAATTCGAGAATACGCTGAGAACCATTAGGATCGGTCGCGTAACTTCCCTCAGGCACTGTGTAATGGAATGGGTCGTAGCCCCAGTTGAAGCTATCAAGCATACGAAGGTCATTCATTAATGCTTGTGCGTCACCCGTTGAAGGGTCATAACCATCGAGTACGTCTTCGATGACTTTGTTTTCGTCTTCGCTTCCACATAAGGTAGCTGTCGGTTTTACATCACACAGTTTTCCTACGGTGTCGGTGATATCAACACGGCTCGCGGCATCTTCATCGACGGTAGCGATATCAAATGCTGGTAAGATATGCAGCGTAGTTAAACCTGCTTCTTGGAGAGCTTGTAGGTGTTTGACCGACTCACGATCGGCTTCTGTAAGAGCGAGGTACTTGCCATTTAGGCTAGCTGTGCCGAGCTTATCGCTGAAGCTAAAGTCACGTAGGTGTGATTCGTAAAGTACGTGGTCTTCGTCTTTTTCTACGGTTGGTCGTTGGTAGTTGTCCCAGTTCGCTGGTTTCAAGGTTGAATCATTTAGGTCAATCACTTGAGAGTATGCCGAATTCTTCGATAAGCTGAGAGAGTATGGGTCTGTCACTAGGCGAGTCTCAATGTTGCCTGTGGTTGGGTGGTAAACCTTCACTTGGTAGCGATAGTAACTGTTGACAGCGTTAGGTACCGCGTCAGTCGCCCAAATACCCGTCTCAGTGCTTTCTGTCATTGGAAAAACTTGTGAGCTTTTCAGGTCTTCGCTGTAAAGAACTAGCTCTACATCTTGCGCGGTTGGTGCCCAAAGCTTGAAGGTCGCCGCACTGCCTTCAACAATTGCGCCTAGTTCTTCAGCCATTGCATTACCAGCATCTTCGCTAGCAAATACCGCATCAAGCACACCAGGTTTTTGAACCTCAGTTGAAGAGATAACATCGCCATTGGCATTGTAGGCAACAAAAATTATCTGAGATTTTAAAATAGTGCGAAGTGTGCTGTCGTCAACATCGATAGCTAGGGCAGGTAAGCTTGCAAGGTGTCGGAAACGCTCTTTCAATTCAGAAGATAGTTCTCCGTCTTTGCTTAGTTCAATTGCAGTTCCACCGACAATCTCTTTGTCATCGTTCATTGTGATGCTGTTGTCTAGTGCATAGAAAAGCTTCACAGAGTCTGCATTGCTAGCCGCTTCCCAACCAATTGTGGTTGCATCTAGCCAGTGTGCTTTTTGACCATCAATATTGACTGGGCGCTCTGAAATTGGGTCGTAGTACAACTCGCTGCTGCCATGGAAACCAAATACGCCTTGTGAATCGCCAAGCTTAGTTAACTCGACTTTTGAGTTCGCACTGCCAAATGCTTTCTCATCACCATTGTGCAAGATGAAGTTCATGCATTTGTGTGGGTCAGAGGCATCTGGGTCAACTTTCAACACATAATAGGCACCGTAAGTATCGCTGATACCATCGTATTCGTAAGGGCTGTTCCAATCGGTTCCGGTTTCACTCAACCCCATGCCGACTAAGTCTGTGCTGGTACAGCCTTCGCCATTCCACAGGTGAAGTCCCCAACCGTCGTAAGTAGAGCCAGATGAGCTGGCAGCGGCAACATCGCGTTTGTAGTAAATAACGACTTCGTTTTCAGCTGCAGGGTATAAACCACTGTTGCCAGGGGCTGTACCGTTGTCGCTATCATTATCACTACCACAACCCGCGATCAAAGTAGCGGTGAAGAGCGGTAACATTGCTTTGGCCAATGTAGAGCGTTTGAAGCTCTTCTTTTTGGTATTGTTGAAGGTATTTCGTAGAGAGATAATTTTATTAATATTTATGTTGTTCACGTTTTGATATCCATATTTCACTTTTTATGAAGATGAATATCCTAGTCTTAACGATGGTCAACTATTTGTGATGGCTATGTATAAAGTTATTTTTAATATATAAAAATAGGAAACCTAGTGTCAATATCACGCTTTGTATTTGGTTTAAGTTAAATTTATTGGATCAATAACTCATATGTTTAATATCAATAGTAGAAGGCGTAGAGGATGGGAGTAGATAATAAGGATGAGAGCTCATCCTTATTAATGTGAGGAAGGTATCGAATTGAGGTGACGTTAATTTAATGTGGGAATTAAGTTATTTATCAATTAATTAAAACTCAGGCTTTTTGGGAATTAATAATAAATATCCTATTCAGATAAGGGAAATACCCAAACCAACGAAGCTAGTGGCTTTAGATCAAGACTAAAACGGCCAATACTTTCCTCAACTTTTAATACCTGTTGTTGAATGCCTTCAATATGTTCATCTAACAAGTAACTGTCATCAGCGATTGTGAGCGTTTGTATAACATCACTTGGAACGGTTAAGTGAATATTCTCGGTGACATGTTGGCTGAAATTCGCAGCAACTATTGTCAACTCTTGGTTGTCATAGCGCAGAAATGCGTAAACCGAATCACTCAAATTATTGCTCTGGTGTAAGTCTAGGTACTGCCCCGTCATTGAAGTATGCTCAAGCGAAAAGTTCATTACCTTTTGATAGAAGTGACGCAGCTGCTTTTCGTTTTCGTCTAATAGCCCGCCATCGAATGCGCCGTGGTTCATCCACTTTTGGTGTTGTGGGACTCCGATGTAGTCAAATATGGAAGTTCGTGAGGGTTGTCCAAAGCCAGCGTTCTCCGCACCGGGTTCGCCGACTTCTTGCCCAAAGTAGATCATGGTTGGAGAGCTGCTCAATAGAGCGCTAACTAGCATCGCAGGCTTTGCGATATGTGGATTGCCTACAAACTCTGGTGAGGCGATTCGTTGCTCGTCATGGTTATCCAAAAAATGCAGCATATGATGTTCAATGTCGTGCATTTGATGTTGGATTTCAGGGATGATTGCCGTTGAAGCCTTGCCTTGCATGATGGCTTTGAGGCCGTCGTACAGATCTACCTTGTCATAGAGGTAGTCCATCTTGCCTAAGTGAATGTATTCACGGTACAAGTCCGGCTGATACACCTCTGCCATCAGAAAGGCATCGTGGTTTTTCATCTTTATTGATGAGTTGAGGTAGCTCCAAAACTCAACTGGCACCATTTCAGCCATGTCGTAACGGAATCCATCAATGCCTTTGTCTAACCAGAACAAGGCGATGTCTCGGAATTTAATCCAAGAGTCTGGCACATCCACGCCTTCCCAGAAGTGGTAATGGTCTAGGTGGTCACGCTGTACATAGCCTTTGGGTAGCTTAGGGAAATCTTTTGAACCGTCAGGGCGCACACCGTAATTAATCTTTACGGTTTCATACCAATCGTCGAAATTAGGTTTAGCTAAGCGTGATCCATTGCCCGTCCATTTGGCTGGCGTCTCTATAAACGGGGAGCTTAGGCTAGGGTGCTGTTCACCACCTAGCGGCGTAAAGGCGGGCTCTATGTCTGGCAATTCAAAGGTGCTGTTGGGAATATAGTAGAAGTTATTGTCTTTGTGGTATTCCAGCGTTGTGTCATCTTGAGCGCCGAAGTCACTGACACCTTCTGGGTTGTTTAAGCCTTTATAATGACGCGCAACGTGATTCGGTACGATATCGATAATCACTTTTAAACCATTGTCGTGACTTCTTTTGATGAGTGCCTCGAACTCTTCCAAACGGCGATCAGGATTCTCAGCGAGGTCTGGATTGACTGAGTAGTAATCTTTTACCGCATAAGGTGATCCTGCACGGCCTTTTACCACGCTCGGGTGATCGTCTGAAATCCCGATGTGTTTGTAATCATTGATGATGGCGTGATGTGGCACTCCGGTATACCAAATATGAGTCATACCGAGTTTGCGGATTTCAGACAGCGCTTTGTCGGTAAAATCACTGAACTTACCGACGCCATTTTGCTCGATTGTGCCCCATGGAACATGTTGGGTGTTTTTATTGCCAAATAAACGCGTAAAAACTTGGTAGATGGCGTACTTTTGGTTGTACATATTTATAATTCCTTTAACTTCCATCATGTTATGTAGGGATGAAAGGGCTTGTTTATTCTTTGCAGGCTAACCGAATTACAATATGCCTTGCTCATCCTTATCAAAATCTACAGGGCGTAATTGCTACAGTATGTGAGCTGTTGCTCAAAAGGAGTCATGTTGTCTTCATCTATTCAAATCGTTATCACCTATTTGGTTCTGGTGGCGGTGTCTGTGTTGTTTGCGGAAAGTTCTAAAGCGCTGTTGGTGTGGTATTTGGTTATCGGTTTCGTGACGTTTTTTGTGTACGCGAAGGACAAGCGAGCAGCGATCAATGGCAATTGGCGTGTGCCAGAGAAAACTCTGCATATTTTTTCTGTTGCTGGTGGCTGGCTAGGGGCGTTGATTGCTCAAGATAAGCTGCGTCATAAAACGCAGAAGCAGCCGTTCAGAGCCATATATTGGGTGACAGTGGCAGTGAATGTTGCGGCGTTTGTGTGGACACTAACCCCGAGCGGGCAGGCGACGTTTGGACGTTGGCTTAGCGAGGTTATTGGATACTTGTAATGAAATTGATGGCTAGTAATCACTTACTAACCATCATAGGAAAGCTATTTTGTTATAACATCGGAATCGTTGAGGCTAACAGCAAGCCTGCCATACCGTAGTTGAAGCTTTTGATACGGACTGGTGTTGTTAACCAGTGTTGCAGTTGTTTACCTGCCGCTGTCCAGAATGTCACGGATGGTAAGTTGGCGAGCGTGAAGATACCTGCGATGATCGCAAGCTCCCACCATGAACTGCCGCTGCTATAGACTGAAATTGCCGTCAGCGCCATCGACCAACCTTTCGGGTTCACCCACTGAAAACTTGCCGCGCCGATGAAGGTCATTGGCTTATAAGCCTCGGTGCTTTTGGCTTTGCCGCTCAATGCTATCTTAATTGCAAGGTACACGAGGTAAGCAAGGCTTAGGTATTTCAAGATTTGGTGAGTAACCGGATAAGCGTTGAAAATGCCCATTAAACCGAAGCCAACCAACAGCAACATGGCTGCAAACCCTAGAGCAATGCCAAGCATGTGCGGAATAGTACGGGCAAAGCCAACATTTGCTCCTGATGTCATGAGCATGATGTTATTTGGACCTGGTGTGAAGGTCGAGACGAACGCAAACAAGGCAAGTGCGCTAAGTTGTTCTAAAGGCATTATGGTTCTCCAGCAAAAAATGAACGAAGTGACTGACCGGTCATGACTTTCACGTGTTGAGAAACATAGTAGGTGGAAAGTGAGGCAATTATGTGCTTTTATTTCCTCTATTATCACTAAATGCACAATAATAAGTACTTATGGATAGATTTGACGAAAGGATATTGCAAGAGCTTAAATTGGACGGCAGAATCTCCAACATTGAGCTTTCAGAACGGATTGGCTTGTCGGCTTCAGCGACCTTAAGGCGAGTACAGGATCTTGAGCGTAAAGGTATCATTCAAGGTTACCGCGCGGTTCTGGACAATGGCCTGATGGGTGTCGGTTTTATTGCTTACGTTTCGATTGGGTTATCGAGCCACAGCAAAGCGGCTCAGCTGGAGTTTGAGCAGCACGTCAGTATGGAAAAGGAGGTGGTGGAGTGTCACAACATTACCGGTGCCAACGAGTACTTGCTAAGGGTAGAAACCAAAGATCTACCGGGCTATAAGAAGTTTCATGCCGATGTGCTTGGGGAATGTGCTCAGGTTCAATCCATTACGACCATGGTTGTTATGGACACACCCAAAGACGAACGTTAGTCGAGTTTTATTTCAGGAGAGGCGCAGTGCCAAATACCAATCAGTTGTTATTGTTCTTAGATGTGGTTCAACAAGGGTCGTTTACCAAAGCGGCAACTTTGCATGACATGGACAACTCATCGCTCTCTAAACAGATCAAAAAGCTCGAGCAAGATTTAGGTGTTCAGCTGCTGAACCGCTCTACACGCTCGTTTTCGTTGACGTCGGCAGGGGAAGATATTCTCGCACAAACCTATGTACTGAAAGACACCATCAATCAGATTCAAGGCATTGCAGATTCATACCAGTCAGAGCCAAAAGGCGTGCTACGAATTACTTCACCGATCTATTTTGGGCAGCAATATCTGCAACCTATCATCACTCAGTTCATGAGAAAGTACCCAGATGTTCAGATCGTACTTTCACTAGACGATAAGATCGCCAATATCATTGCAGGGCAGTTTGATATCGCGTTTCGCTTCAGTAAGCTTGTTGAATCGAATTTGATTGCGAAGAAGATTGCCGACAGTAATTTCATGTTGGTCGCGTCAAACGATTTTGTGAAGCAGCACGGTGAACCGAAAACGCCACAAGATCTACTCGCTCTACCTGCGGTGATTTATACCAATGGTGATATGACGGTCGACCATCTGCGCATTAGTGAAGAGCCGGGAGGTAATACCTTCCAGAGCCTAACGATTCGTGGCAACTATAAGGTGAGTGATGTTCGTACTATGGTGTCTTGTGTGAAAGATGGTCTAGGTTATGGCTTCCTTGATCAATCAAACCTGTATGCCTCAATGAAAGAACTTGGCTTGGTCACTTTACTGCCGGATTATCCGATCTCTACGATTGATACCGCAATCTACGCTGTCTATCCGCACCGTAAGCAAACCAAACTAGTCAAAGAATTCATCACTACGGTTCAAGACTATATTGGCTCTCCGACCATTTGGGAAAAGATGCAGCAAGATTAGCTGAATCTCTAATCGTTCAAACATAAAAAAGGAGCCAGAACGTCGAACGATCTGGCTCCTTTTTATTCCTCCGGCTATAGCTGATTTACAATGTAAAGCTTAGCTATATCTGGCGTGAATGGCTCTTTTACTAATGTCTATCAATGCTCATGAATCACTTCTTTACCACTTGGGTAGGCTTTTGAACCCAGTACATTACCGTCGACTTCTTTACCATAGTAACCTTGGTGGTTGTGGTAACGCTTAGCATTGCCGGTAACATCACCCTTGTATCTAGGATCTTGTGGGCGTTCATGACTGTTCACAAATACGGCCACATCCCACGCATCTTGAATTGAAAGCTGTTCGCTCTTCCCTAGCGGCATGTTTTCGTAGATGAAGTAGGCTGCTGTATTTACACGGTGCATACCTGCACCCCAGTTGAACGAATTCTCGCCCCAAAGAGGTGGTAGGTATGAGCGACCATCCGCCCCTTTAATACCTTCACCATTTTGACCATGACAGGTTTGGCAGCTGGTTTGGTAAACCTTTTCACCACGAGCGATTGAGGGTTCTTGTTCAGGGTTTGCAATCTTAGGGTAGCCACGACCGGCAAGTTTACTGCGGTCATCGATTGGGTATTTGCTTAACAGTTCTTCTGGAAGAGGGAAGCTTTCAGCTTTACCACCAATTTGTAAATCAGCATCGCTGATCTCAGGAACGGGTGTGTCTTGCATGCCGTTCTTGTCTAAGATTCCCCCCATCGCCAGCCAGTATGAATAAGCCGTTAGTGCGACTATTTCTTTTGAACCCTCAGCCGGTGGCAGGCCATTCATTGAGTAGGTGAAGCAACCTTGGATACGTTCTGCGTAGCTGTTTACCTTGTCGTTCTTGGAACGATACGCAGGGTAGGCCATGTACGCACCCCAAAGAGGTGCTGCGTTAGGCTTCATGCCCGCTTGCATGTGACAGTTTACACAGTTTTGTTCATTGCCGACGAACGTACCACGCATCTGTTGTGAATCGACAAACAGCGAATAACCCAATTTTACTTTGTCGCCAAATTCCCCAGCAGGGATATCAACCAAGTCTCGTGGCACCAGATATTTGTTATCTTGAGGCTTCTCAACGGCTGGCAGTTCGGTTTGGCGATCGGGCAACTCTGCTTCGGCATAAGCGATTCCAGAGGCAAGGGTTGCGGTAATTAGAAGTAATGTTTTCATGCGAGCCCTTTAGTATCGGAAAGAGGCGAAGTAGTAAGACAGGTTTTCGATCTCATCGTCGGTTAACTTGCCCGCGATATTACCCATCATGTTCAAATCATCACCCTTACGAGTCCCATTTTTCCAAGCGTTGAGCTGAGTTTGAATGTAGTCGGCATGCTGGCTTGCTAGGCGCGGGAATTTGTCCACGCCCATACCGCTTGGCCCATGACAGGTTGCACAGGCTGGAATGTTTCTATCCCAATCGCCTTGGAATACAAGTTTACGATAGGGGTTATCGATATCAGCCTGTGAGCCGCGCTGCTCTAAATCGGTAAATTCGTATGAAGGTAGTGATGCAAAGTATTCTGCGACCTCACGACGAACAGCGGGATCAGATACACCGTCAGCCATTCCCTTCATGATCGCGCTTTGACGCTCACCACTTGAGAACAGAACCAGTTGATGTTCTAGATAGTCAGCATTGAGCCCTGCAAGCATAGGGGCAATGTTGGGCATGCCTTTACCGTCGGCTTGATGGCAGCCGCTACAAGTTTCTGCGGCTTCTGGCATTGGATTGGGTGCTGCTTGTGCAAAAGCGGATAAAGAAAGGCTTCCTAGAGCAGCGATGCAAAGCGTTAGAGTTTGAGTTTTAATTGTCAGCTTAGTCATGAGGCGTCGCTATTGGTTGTAATGCACGCATTTTCGACATAATTGGTTGTTCGCGCTATTGTGGATTTCCACATTAATTCACTTGGAACTTGAGGTGAGTCTCACATTAATAACCTCAGTTACCATAATGGTATTGATGTGAACTTCGATAGGTTGATCCAACTGCCGTTTATAAAATGCAAGGGAACTGCCATGTTCGCCTCGGTATAACTGCTTGTTAAGGCTCTTTTATGGCACCGATTGTATAAGCATAGCTGCTTTATGGGGGCTGGCTAAAAAAGTTACGGTGAAGAGAAGCAAAGAGAATAGAAGTGAAGAGAGTTTGCGGGTTGGATTGAATATTACGGATTGAATGCTGCCGATGTATTGGTTGTTAAAAAGCAGAGCAACTTCGAATGACGAAGTTGCTCTGCTGCGTTCCTATTCAGGAATGAATAAGTATTGGATCACTGATTAGACTTTGTAGATCTTAGCCGGAAGCGCTTGTCTTGCTGCTGCGCCTACCACCCAATCCAACATGACGCCTTTGCCTTCTCTCGTTGGGTCAATTAAACCAATATCATTGATATTAACGCCATCGTTTGACTTCATCTTCACTGGTTGTTGTGTGTCACCAATCCAGTGTGCACGCTCACCGAGCTCTTTGTGGCCAAAGCCGTGTTCAAAGCCTAATGTGCCCGGTTTGATGCCATCAATCACCATCGCCAACGCGTGTGTGGTTGAACTCGGTGTTTCAATGGCAAATACGTCACCGGTTTTGATGCCTGCAGAAGAGGCGTCTTGCGGGTGGATGTAAACCGGATTTACCCCCTTGATGGATTCTAAGCGTGGTGACAAATTCGATACCGCACTGTGAATATTGGACTTGAAGTTAGTTAGCGTAAATGGCCACTCTGTTACTGGGAACTGTTTAGCCAAAGGCGTGCCGTCTGCCAGTTTTTGTGGATACCATGTCGGGCAACCCATGTACTGTTCGCCACTGATGGTGTTGCGAGAGGTACCCAGCTTTTCATTCCAGATAGCCAAAGGTTTGGTCCATTTGTACTTCATAGTTTCATTGGTGTAGGCATTGGTTGCGTCTTCAAAACGACCGCCACGCGCAAAGATATACGCCACTTTGAGCATCTCTTCTGGTTTAAGCGTTTTGTTCATTACAGGTATAAGGCGCTCTAGACCAGACCAAACAATATCTTCCGCGTCTACATTCGGCACGCCACCTTTTACGAACGCCAAGTTAGCAGCCGAGCGCAGGTAGAAGTCTTCAGCGCTATGAATACCGTGCCAGTTACCTTGGTTGTCTTTGATTACGTTGTCGCCGAAGCCACCTAAGCCCAGTGTTTTTGCCACATCAATAAAGAAATTCTCTAGGTTAATGGCGCGCCCGTCTTGAGTGCGTGAGGTTTTAGGCTCAACAATCGGCCAACGAGCAGTGATCGCTTTAGTTGCAACGCCATGCCACGGGGTTGCCATGCCCCAGCTTTCATAGGTCACTGTGTCTGGCACTAGGTAATCTGATAATGCTGTTGTTTCATTGATGAAGGCATCGATAGACACGATCAAACCAAGCTGCTTTGGATCCTTCAGCTTATCGCCTAGTAAGTTATCTAAACCCGGAGCGCCATAAAGTGGGTTCGCCATGTGGTTGATCCACGCTTTTGCGCGGTAAGGGTAACCGTCAATCGCAGCTGATAAGTGCTCAGTTAAAAGCGGAGCTGATATTGGGTACCACGGCGCGCGGGTCGGGTAAGGTGACTCGCCTGCGGCAACGCGACGTTTGTATTCGCTAGTTTTTTGATACGGGAACTTGCTGCGGGACAAGAATACACCTTGAGGCTTAGTCTTACCTTTAAACTTGGTAAAGTCGTAACGTGGACCAGCAACCGAAGTCGGGTAGCCGCCCGCTTTCGCCATCGCACCGCCTTTCGCGTTGATGTTACCGATCAGCGCGTTCAGCATCAGAATAGAGAACGAGTTGTAGAAGCCGTTGGTGTGCATGTTGCCACCGTGAGTATCCACGACTGCTTTCGTCCCGTAACTGGTAAAGCGTTTCGCTAGCGCAATAATTTGGTCCTGCGGGATCTCACACTGCTCACTGTAGTATGCAAGGTCATATTTGAAGGCTTCTTCCTTCAATCTTTGTAGAGAAGACTTAACACGAACAGTCTGACCATCAACTTCTACGTCTTGATCGACGAACAGAGCCGCTTCATTCACCTGAAGATGTGATGCTAATAGTGACGTTGTCACATCAAGTGCGATAAATCCGTCATCGTCAGACATCGGTTCGCCTGTTTCTAGCAACCCTATATCCGATGCACGAAGCATACGCCCATTTTGTGGGTGCGACTCGTCACTGATCACAAGGTGAGATGCATTACACCAGTGTGTGGTGCCTGCTTGCTTCATCGCTTGCGCACTTGGGCGAGACAAGAAGTCGTGATTGTAGCGCTGGTTGTCGATGATCCATTGGATCATGCCCAGAACTAATGCTGAATCGGTGCCCGGTTTGATCGGTAGCCAGTTGTTGCGATCGCCCGCCGCAAGGCTTGACGATCCTGCCGGAAGGCTTGGAGTCACAATGGTGTAGCTCAGTTTTCCGTTGGTACGAGCCTCAGCCAATTGTCTCGCTTGGCGCTTAAACGGGTTACCCGCTTGAGCTGGAGACATGCCGATGAAAAGAATGAACTCTGCGTTGTTGAAGTCGGGTTTTAGGTGCGAGAACTTGTCTAGATCGTTCATGATCGCGCC
>NZ_JBFRTU010000052.1:16138-66375 GCF_041474275.1 Vibrio sp. 10N.222.52.B7
GTGCCGTAGCTGTTAAATGCAAAGCGCTTCAAGATGTCGTCACGGCCTTCATTACCGGCATTGGTCACAAGCAGTTGGTTGGCTTTTGGTCCGTATTCAGGGTTGTTTGGATCGAGTGGTGTTTCGATGTCACGAATCGATCGTAAGCCCTCAACTTTACCTTCACCGAATAAGTCACCACCCTCGGTGATCTCAGAGATAAGTTGTTCGTAGCTGATCGGCTCCCACTTGCCTTCACCTCGTTTACCAACACGTTTTAACGGTTGAGTGATTCGGTATGGGCTGTTTTGAATCTCCAACATGCCGTTACCACGGGCACAGGCTGTCGAGCGGTTATTGATGCCTGACTCACCAGACAAGCCAATGTAGGCGTCTTTTACCGGTGTTTTGAACGGGATCTGCTGATCACTTGATAGTGGGTGATACGGATTACCTGAGATACGCAAGATCTCGTCATTGCGATTATCGATACGTACACGCAAGCCACACAGTGTCCAGCAACCAAAACACATTGATGGTGCAACGCGTTGGTTTGGATTCGGCGAGATCTTACCTTGCTCATCGACACTGTATTCCGTCTCTAGCGAATTACCGTGATGGATGTGGTTGGTTTTCTTACCCGCGGTGCCATCGATAGCACCGTGAACCATGTGTTTTGTGGTTGTCGCATAACCTGCAGCAAAAGCTCCAACACCACCGGCAGCAAGGCCTGCTTTTAAAAATTGACGACGTTTGTTATCCATGATGATTCCTCAGACTACAAGCTATGTGAGCGGTTAAGTGGTGAAGGTGTATTTTGGTTTGGCTTCGATGTTGTCTTTGGTGCAGAACCAGTTGTTCGTGTAGAACCAGTAGACACGATCTCAGAGGCGAACAACGCAAGTGCTAACCAAAGACCACACATACCAACAATGCCGAGTAATCCTGCGCTACCCATCGGCAGTTCATAAGGGAATGGGCCAACATCGAAACGTGGAATGGTTTGAACTTCCATCATGGTGACCCAACGTACCGCCCATGCAGAAACTATGGTCGCAAGCGCAACACAGATAATTCCTAGCTTACTTTGCGATAGGCGTTGCAGTGGTAGAACCAAGATCATGCACAGCAAAATGCTGGTGGTCATAATGCCTAAATTGATGCCCCAAGCGTCATTCTCATACAGGCTGAAGTGACCATGGTTAGATGCCCAAATCGACGTGAGAATGATGGCAAGGCCACCCGTTAAGGTAATGGTTCTTTGTATCAGAGCTAGGTCTGTTGGTTTTAAGCTTGGCTTGCTTGAAGGCAGAAGAGCCCAAATCAACAGCGTTAAACCCGTTGCAGCAAAGAATGCGGTCGTGAACCAAAGTAGTGGAGAAGCCGGTTGATGCCAAAGCGGTCGGCTCGCCAAAATCGCAATCTCTGCGCCTGTATAAAGCGCGATGCTTAGGCCCGAAATAGCCGTCACAGCAGCGAGTGCAATCATCAGCTTTGATGATATTTGCCATTTACCTAGCGTCAGCCAAGACAAACGTTTTAGAAATGGGTTTTCACTTTGTTTAAGCTGTGCGATGTCGTCACGCAGGTAAACCCAAGCCGTCGTGACAGCCAGACCAGAAAATAAAGGTAGAAACAAAGAGCCCAATGACATCCATGACCAAGGCGTAATATGAGCATAGAAGTGCCACGCACGTCCGGGTTGGTGCAAGTCACCGGTTAATGCTAATGGTCCAACAATCGCGCCAATGGCCATCACAAGCACAAGGGCAGAACGGAATTGGTGACTGGTTGAGTTTTTAAAGATCAGTGCAATCAAGAACAAAATAGCGGCCGCGTAGGCTGAACCTATGTAGAAGAAATATTGAACCGCCCACGGTAGCCAAGCGATCTCTTGAGCGGGGACTAACACCTCAGTGATATTCATGCTGTCTCTCCTTGTTTGCCTTGTGTCGCGATTGCCAATTCTTGTTTGCTAGAGGATGAGTTATCGATGGCGGCTGGATCATAAATCGCAGGTTGGCCTTCAATGTGACTAACGAATCGCTCGTTCATGCCGATATAGAAAACATGGGGGTTGGTATTCTGCTCTGGCTTAAGCACCTTGATGTCGTCTTGGTTTTCATTGAGCAGACGGTTGATCTCGTTGTTTGGATCTTTAAGGTCGCCAATGACACGCGCGCCACCGACACAGGTTTCTACACAAGCAGGCAGTAAGCCGTCTTCAAGGCGGTGTGCACAGAAGGTGCATTTGTCTGCGGTAAGGGTGTCGTTATTAATGAAACGAGCATCGTAAGGACAAGCTTGAACACAGTAAGCACAGGCTACGCAGCGTTCGTTGTCGACCATGACAATACCGTCTTCGCGTTGGAAGGTCGCTTGAACTGGACAAACCTTGATACAGGGGGCGTTGTCACAGTGATTACATAGGCGAGGTAACATGAATGATTTCACGTCTTGTTGAGCCGTCGAACCATCATCAAGGGAGACTTCATACTGTTTTACGGTGGTTCTGAACTGGCCAATTGGCGCTTGGTTTTCAACGCTACAGCCAACAGTGCACGCCTGACAGCCAACGCACTTACGTAAATCAATCGCCATGGCGTAGCGTTTGCCTATTTTGCCTTTGCGGTCAGGTTGGTTGTTATTGCGAATGGCTGTGCTTGCGACTGCGGTGTTGATTCCGGCAATGGGAATGAGCGCAGCACCAGCGGAAACCTTGCCGAATTGGCTGAGAAACCGTCTTTTCAATGAGTCCATAGAGGTACCTATAAATGGGTATTCGATCTGTTAGGCTCATTGTCAGTTTTTGACCGTTCACGGGGTATTGTGGATTTCCACATACCCAGATCAAACTTGATCTAGAACAAATGTGGTTTTCGCTATCTAGCTGTTATGCTTTGTTTTAGAGGCTTATTTAAGGCGCTCAAGCATGAGCTAAGCGCGAAACACGCCGCTGACATAAAATGAATCGAGAATAAATTGAATAAACAGTCCGTTTGGAGAAAGAGATTTCAGTGACAGTCAGAAACCTAATGACAATCGTTGGCCTTTGTTGGTTGAGCCTAACCGCAGGCGCGTGTTTAGCGGCTCAATCGGAGCAAGATATTGCAACGACAAGCACTGTTGGGTCTGAGCAAATCATAGAAGTTGGCGTGTTGGCGACTCGAGGTAAGCTTTCCGCACAGCAGCGTTGGCAGCCGACGATGGATTGGCTGTCGGAGCGCATTCCCGGAAAACACTTTGTTCTCAAGCCTTTCAACTTGGAAGAGATGGCCGAAGCGGTAAAAGATGTGACTGTTGATTTTGTTATCACCAACCCCGGTCAGGCGGTTCGATTAGGACGCCAGTATGCGCTTTCTTGGATGGCGACCATGACCAGTCATAACTTTGAAGCTCAAGGCTCAAGTAATACACGCAGCATTGGTTCCGCCTTGGTGGTGAGAAGAATGTCGCCTTATATCTCTCTCGAACAACTTAGCGGTAAGCCGATTGCGGCAGTCTCTGAAAATGCTTTTGGTGGTTACCTCACTATGCGTTACCAAGTGATGCAACAAGGGCTCAACCCCAATCACTTTTTCTCTAATACTCAGTTCTTAGGTTTCCCTATTGATGCTAGCTTGTATCAACTACGTGAAGGGCACATTGAAGCTGCGGTGGTGCCTGCGTGTTTGGTCGAGAGCATGATCAGCGAAGGTTTGCTGGTGGCGGGTCAATATCGTGTTATCGAGAATCAAGCACCAGAAGGGGTCCGATGTCAGGTGTCTACACCGTTGTACCCTAACTGGTCGTTTGCCAAAACAGAGCGAGCGTCTTCGGCACTGGCGAAACAAATGAGTCAGGTGTTATTTGCGATGCCAAAAAGCAGTGCGCCAGCCATTGCAGCGAATGCATCGGGCTGGACGTCACCGACAAGCTTGCTGTCGATCGACAAGCTATATCAACAACTCGACATGCATCCACTGCAACAACCTTGGTGGAAAGAAGCGTTAATCTGGCTCAAGTACAATCAACAGTGGGCATGGGCGTTCTTTATTCTTGTCGTGTCGCTGAATGCTTACCACTTCTGGCTAGAATACAAATTCAGTAGCAGCAAAAAGCAACTAGAAGCGACGCTGTACAAGCTGAAAAGTAAGAGTGAACAACTAGAGCACTCACAACGTATCGCGGTAGTTGGTGAACTGGGAAGTAGCTTGGCACACGAGATTAATCAGCCTCTGGCAGCAATTCGGAATTATAGCGAAGGTGGTTTACTGCGGATTTCGAAGAACAAACCGCTGACTGACATAGAGCCTGTATTTGAGAAGATCCAGTCGCAAGTGGACCGTGCTGATGCGATCATCCAGCGCTTGAGAAACATGATCAAAAAACGCTCATCAGATAAATCTCAAACTGATATAGAAGTGCTTCTTACAGATACCATCGAGCTACTGCAATTTCGATTAGAGAAACACAAGATAACCATTGAACGTTATGTCGTGGGTAAACCTATCACGCTACATGTTGACCCTGTCGGATTGCAGCAGGTGGTTGTAAATTTGATCAACAATGCGACGGACGCGTGTAACGCACAACAGCATCGCGAACAAAGCGCTGCGTCTGATATTGATAACAAAAACAGCGAACCACCAACAATTAAAGTGATTACCGAGTATCAACCGGATAAAATGATGCTGTCGGTTATCGATAACGGCACGGGCTTAGATTTCACCGAGCAACAAGTCACTCAAGCCTTTGTGAGTAGCAAAGAAAACGGCTTGGGGTTAGGGCTTGCGATTTGCCAAGATGTGATTGAAGACCATAGCGGCCAAATGGCCATCAAATCATTAACTCCTCACGGCTGTCACGTCGCAGTGACGTTACCTTTTTCTCTTTCAAATGATTGATAAGGAATCTTGTTATGCCTGAACTTCATCAAACGTTGCCGGTCTATGTGGTTGATGACGATGAGTCGATGCGTGACTCATTGGTGTTCTTATTGGAAGAGCACGATTTCAAGGTGACAGCCTATGAAGATGGCCCGAGCTTTTTGGGTGCAGTGGATCTGAGTGTTCCAGGATGCGTGGTATTGGATAGTAGAATGCCCGAAATGAGAGGGCAGCAAGTTCATGAGTTGATGGTGAAGGCGCAGAGCCCACTGTCGGTGATCTATCTGACGGGTCACGGTGATGTACCAATGGCGGTCGAGGCATTGCAAGCCGGTGCGGTGAACTTCTTTCAAAAGCCAGTTAAAGGCAGTGAGTTAGCTGAGGCAATCAAACAAGGTTTGGATGCTTCTGAAAAGCATTTACACATGAATGTTTATCGCCAAGCGTATGCGTCGTTAACTGAGCGAGAAATCGATATTCTTAAGCAGATTATCGACGGCAAACGTAACCAGAAAATTGCCGATGAATTATGTATCGCGATGAGAACGGTAGAAGTACACCGAGCGAGTTTAATGAAGAAATTTTCTGCTAAAACGGTTGCTGAACTGGCTTACATATACGGTCAACTGAACTAACTACAGCGACACGAAATTGCTGATAGGTATTCATCAATTTCGTTGTCGTTTTTTAAGATTATTTTGCTCAAAGGTGGTCTTCATTATCGAACTCTATTGAAGCAAGATCACACCATTTATGGAGTGCATAAGGATAGGTCTAAGTAGACTTTTTATCGCTATGTATTCCTGAGATACTGAACTAAGTTCATTTTGGGGCGGAACGTGTCAATAACGGCGCTTTTCCCTATAATTCGAAACATTCACTATGGTTGATGACACCTCGATATAGAGATTTGTATCAGCCGAGTTAGGTTAATATATTTTATGAGTACAATGGGAATCGCAATTGGTGCGACGGCTCTTTCGTTAATACTTGTGGCCGTTTGGCTGATTTCTTTATCGCTAAGAAAGCAACGGTTAGAGCAAGAACGAAAAGCGCGAGCAGTTGCTTACCGAAAGGCGATTGAAAAGGCTCGAATACAAGAACAAAAAGAACGCCACTTTAAGGCTGAAACAGGCCATACGCCATCGATTTTGTATTTAGCGAAAGAGGCTGAACGTAACAATATTAAAGAAGCTTTGTATTGGTATGACAAAGCGGCGCAACTCGATAATATCAATGGCATGTACGGCATTGTGCGCCTAAGCATGAAGCGCAAAGAAGACCTAATTTTAAGAGAGAAAGCCAACTTTTGGCAGCTTGCGATATCCGCATTGGACAATGACGTGTCTGCGAAATTTGAGATGGGCAAAGCGCTTGTCTTTGGTCGTGGAACTGATAAAAACATCCCTAAAGGTTACACCTATATCGAAGAATCTGCGGCTGGTGGTAATACTGAAGCAATGCTGTTTATCGGTGACTGGTGTCTAGATAAAGAAAACCCAGACTACTCTGCCGAAAGCTCTGTCGAGTGGTACCAAAAGGCCGCGGAAAAGAATAGCTTAGACGGCAAGATCAAACTTGGTATGAGTTATTTGAACGGTGTGGGTGTTGAGCCTAACCATGGCGAGGCTGTTTACTGGTTTGAGACGGCCGCAGAAAAGAACAGTGCAGAAGCCATGTTTAGAGCTGGCGAAGCTTGGATTGACCATGGTGAACACGGCAACGCGATTGCTTATATCTGGCTATTTTTGTCTGCTCATTTTGGCTACTCAGAAGCGAAGCATTTGCGGGATAAAGTTGGTGGTGAACTGGGTGTCGATGCCGTCGTGGGCTTACAAGCTCTGACTAAGCCGATCATGACTAAGTTGACTCAAGAAGCGATCACTAAGCATTCAATCATTAAAGCGCTCAATAAGCTCTACAAGCGCAATATACCGATCCCTAAGAAAGTGAAAGAAGCGTCTGATGAAGAAGGTGAGGCATTAAAAGTAGATGCGAGCCATCTAGATACTCAAACGGCGAGTGCTCAAGATACGAATGTTGATTACAGCCAACAACCTAATTCCGAGCAAGCATCAACAGAGAGACAAGCGACCCCAAATAGTGACCCTCTAGACTTCAGTCAGGCAGCCGTGGATCCAAGCTGGAAAAGCAACCACTAAAACGTGTTGGTTAGCTTTGATGAGTTAGACAAAAATGACTGAAGCTATAAATCTATAAATCTATATAGCTTCTAACCGTAATCTAGAAAACCAAGACAACAAAAAAGGGAAGCGAATGCTTCCCTTTTTATTTGTGTGCTATTTGCTTTTAGAGCTTAGAGCTTAGAGCTAAAGCCTAATACCCAAGAGCTGTTAAGCTTTG
Source organism: Vibrio sp. 10N.222.52.B7 (assembly GCF_041474275.1). Taxonomy (NCBI): domain Bacteria; kingdom Pseudomonadati; phylum Pseudomonadota; class Gammaproteobacteria; order Vibrionales; family Vibrionaceae; genus Vibrio; species Vibrio sp. 10N.222.52.B7. The sequence continues at coordinate 23,350 of NZ_JBFRTU010000052.1, forward strand.
TTTTGCTCAGCTTTACATACAGCCGCAGTGAACACTACGTCAGTTGAGCTGTTAAGTGCTGTTTCAGCCGAATCTTGAATCACACCAATGATGAAACCAACCGCTACAACCTGCATCGCTACATCGTTTGATATACCGAATAGGCCACAAGCTAGAGGAATCAGTAGCAGTGAACCACCGGCAACGCCTGATGCGCCACATGCTGAAATTGCAGCAACAAGGCTTAGTAGAATCGCAGTGAAGATATCAATCTCAATACCCATTGTGTGTACAGCTGCAAGCGTTAACACAGTGATGGTGATTGCAGCACCCGCCATGTTGATGGTTGCGCCTAGAGGGATAGATACAGAGTAAGTATCTTCATCTAGCTCTAGCTTCTTACAAAGGTTCATGTTCACTGGGATGTTTGCAGCGCTTGAACGAGTGAAGAATGCCGTTACACCAGACTCACGAATACATTGCAGTACAAGTGGGTATGGGTTCTGTTTTGTCTTTACAAAGACAAGCAGTGGGTTAACGACAAGAGCAATGATCAGCATTGAGCTTAGTAGAACCGCTAGCAGTTGACCGTAGCTTGCTAGTGCATCGAAGCCCGTTGTTGCGAATGTAGTCGAAACAAGGCCGAAGATACCGAATGGCGCAAGACGAATAATGAAGCGAACAATGTGTGAAACACTGTGGCTAAGGTCTTCGAAAACCGCTTTGGTTGTTGCAGATGCGTGGTGCAGTGCAAGACCAAGACCGATAGCCCAAGCAAGAATACCGATGTAGTTCGCGTTCATTAGTGCGCTAACTGGGTTATCTACAAGCTTGAATAGAAGCGTATGAAGAACTTCTGCAATACCTTGAGGAGGGTTAGCACCTTCAGCGCCAGCAACCAGTGTCAAAGTGGTTGGGAACATGAAGCTCAGTACTACAGCAGTCAGTGCTGCAGAGAACGTACCAATCAGGTAAAGCACAATGATTGGACGCATATGAGTATGCTGACCTTTCTTTTGGTTTGCGATAGAAGCTGCAACAAGAATGAATACTAAAATTGGGGCAACAGCTTTCAGAGCACCAACAAACAGACTACCTAATAGGCCTGCATCTTGAGCTGCTGAAGGAGAAACCATGGCGAGAACGACACCGAAAACAATACCAGCAAGGATCTGTAGAACGAGATTTCCACGAGCGATGCGGGCGAGCATGTTGTGATTTTGCATAAAATACCTGCAATTGTTAATTTATTATAGTGATGTATTTTTTTATAAAGTTGTACCAAATCCAACTATACACTAGTGGAATGGGCGGTCATATTAGCGGGATCTAAGAGGGTGTCTAGGAATAGTTTACTTTTAGGGTGATTGTTTGCGCTGCGTGGTATTTTTAGAGCTAAATGTTAAATTTTTGTGCTTTTGTTGAGGTATAAGTCTGCTGAATAATGTTCCATTGGCTTAATGTTCTAGTATTTATGGTGTGTAAACCATTACTGATAAAAACATTGTGTTCGGAAATAGCTGCCTAAACTTGTATAGGTAAAAAAGCCACTTCAACAGACATCATAGACATCACCTACTTTGCTTAATCTACGTTGGTGCATGACTTGCCATGTTTTGTCGTTATCTAATCTTTCTATCGGCATTCCCACCTACTTAAGCAGCGTTAGCTTTGAATCTCATCAGCTCTCCTTAATAGCGTCAGGCTACTGAACTTAATACCTTGCTACTTTGATATATCGCACACCTTATCTGGTGATCTATATCATCATGTTATTTTATATGACGTAATTTATCTAAAATTGCCGTTGTAAGTGGGTGGCATATATCCTGTGTTGGTCTTAATTTACAAGAGTATGAGCAATGAGTTTAATCAGTATCCCTTATGTAGAGACCTCTGCAGATACCGTTTTACATATAGCAGCCGCTATCGTGCTGATCAGCACCATAGCGGCTGGCCTGTTCGGTTTTTGGAAGCTTCACGAGATCCCTATTCAAAAGGCTCATAAGACTGACCACCATCAGATAGGGTTGATTACCGCGCTCACTTGGATTGGCTTCATTTGGCACTGGGTGTGGGTGCTCGCCATTATCATTGCTTTTGTAGATTTTGAAAAAGCCATTATCCGACTGCGTGATTTATGGAATTCTCCGGCTCAAGTTAATCAATCAGAGGATGTCTAAATGTTAGAAGGTTTAGCGGTTTGGTGTTTGTTCATCTATTTATTAAGACTTGTTGGCATGCCTTGGAACACAGGGACTAAAGCATTCGCTTATCTAGGAGGCAGTGGTTGGTTGTTATTTGTGTGGGTAGGATTAATTAACTATACACCAATGGATTTGTCGGGAGGCTCTGTGGTGCAGTCTCCTCACATTCAGCTTCGCCCAACCTCAACCAATGTCTCGGGCAAGGTCGACCAGATTTATATCACCCCGAACCAACGCATTGAGAAAGGGCAGTTAATCTATGAGATTGAAAACGAGCCTTATCAAATTGCTTATGAACAAGCGAAGATTTCGCGCGACTCGGCAAACGTAGCGGTTAGCACTGCGGCTGAAGAAGTAAAAATCGCTGAATCCAGCTATCAGGCAGCGTTACATGATTTTGAAATGACACAAAGTGAGCTTTCAGCTGCTCAGTCAAATAGAGACTTACAGAAAAGAACGTTGAAGCGTTATCTTGAACAAAACCGAGTCGTGCGTAATACGATCACTGAAAGCATGATTGATAACCAGCAAACGGTCGCCGATTCTGCTGTGTACACTGTGGCCAAGCTTGAGTCACAGCTGAGCAAAAAGAAATCTGATGTAGAGAAAGCCAAGCTACAAATAACCAAAGCGGAACTCTCGGTTGAATCCCGTCAGTCAGACTTTAACGAAACAATTCAGAAGGTGAATAAAGCGAAATGGGATCTTGATAGCACCAAGATTTATGCACCCGCTGATGGCTTTGTGACTAACTTTATTCTTCGTGAAGGTCAGCTTGTTTCTAGAGTTCCACGATTGCAGATGTACACCAACGAGAAATACGTATTGATGAGAGTGAATCATCAAGCGATTAGAAATGTTAAACCGGGTCAATTGGCTGAATTTACAACGCCAGTTTATCCAGGGAAAGTATTCACGGCAGAGGTTGAAGGTATTATTGAAGCAACCGGCGAAGCGCAAAGTAACTTGCTTGGCTTTGACCAGAATGTTCGCTCTACGACAGGCAAGAACCTACAAAACAAACATCACTTTGTTAGGTTGAAAGTCTTTGAACCTGAAGGCTATAGCGTACCAGTCGGCTCGGTTGGTTTAGCTTGGATTAGCGGAGAAAAGCCAACAGAGCTTATGGCGTTTCTTGATGTAATACGTGGAATCATTTTACGTATGAAGTCGCAGCTCTATTACTTCTACTCTTTCTAGAGCTAGAGCTAGAGCTAGAGCTAGAACCAGAGTTAATTCGGTTATTTAATTCCGAATTATTCAAAATAAGATTATTAATGAAATTACGGGCCACAGTCGTGGTCTGTAATTTTAATATGTTTGCTATTCAGTGAATATTTAATCGAAAGTCTAAATTTAACTGGAATATATTTATGCTATTCATATCTTCTGAAATAAAAAGATGCATTAAACCTATTATCTCTCTGTTGCTATTAACGAGCTTGGTGGGCTGTCAGGCGACTCAACGTCAGGACGCAACGACTGGTGAGATGGAAACGAATTCCACAACAAAAGGGGCTGCGATTGGTTCTTTGTCTGGTGCTGCGATTGGTCTCCTGTCTGGAGATAATTCAAAAGAACGGAAAAAGAGAGCGTTAATTGGGGCAACGGCTGGCGGTCTCATCGGTGGAGGAGTCGGCTACTCACTGGATAAACAAGAGGAAGCTTTGCGTCAGGAGTTGCTAGATTCAGGCGTTCAAGTAAAGCGTGTTGGTGAAAATGAGTTAGTGTTGGTGATGGAAAACGGCATCGGTTTTCGCTCTGGTGAATACCTACTTGAAGCGACGGTATACAATTCATTGAATGGTGTTGCGAGAATATTGGTCGAGTACCCAGATTCGTATTTGCAGATCAAAGGCTATACCGACAGTACTGGCAATGATGCTTCTAATCAGCAGTTGTCTGAGAAACGTGCTGATTCAGTAAAAGCTTACTTAGTGAATCAAAAAGTGAAAGGTGGACGAATCAGTACCAGCGGCCTTGGTGAACGTTACCCTATTTGTGACAATGCAACCGAAGACGGAAGAGCCTGCAATCGCCGTGTCGAGATCAGTATCCAAGCCATCTAGCGAGGTGATGCAATCTTTCTCATCCGCAAGTAGAGACACTCTGCGGATGTTTTATTTTATTCCAATGATTTGAGATATTGCTTGGGTGTCATGCCTCGATGCTTCTTAAACATATGCGTAAAGCTATCGAGATGGTTATACCCTAAACTGCTTGCAACTTCTTCGACTGGTATTGATTGGCTTAGCATTTTGACCGCTTTGTTGCTTAAGACAAAACCACACATTTCGGTAAAGTTGTGGCCATATTTATGGAATCTACGTTGAAACTGCTGAATTGATAGGCCCAACAGGTTCGATACTCTTTCGAGTGTCGGTAAACCAAAATGACATGAGTAGTTGATGGCTTCATAAACTAACTTAGTGTCATCGCTAGGATCGGGCATGTCTAAACATCGGTCCAAATCCTCAAAATTCAGCGAAAAGGTTTGTTTGGTATCTTGATTTTCAGCCAGATTTGCCAAGCGTAAGTTGGAATGAAACCAGATCTCTGTTTGATGATGATTCCATGTTACGTCACAGCCAAAATAGTCTCGATATAGGTTCTCATCCGCACGCTCCCCAGAAAGTAATACGCGCATCGGAGCGAAATCTACCCCAAGGTATTTCTTCAATATCTTTAACATCAAAACAGCGACTCTAATACTGTCATGAACGTCTAAGTGTTCTGCGTCATACTGATTGTTGTAAGTCCACTTGATGATAGACCCCGCAGGTGCAGCAACCCAAAAAGCACCGGATTGAATACACCCCATGCCGTAATTTACCTTTCTTATCGTCGACATTAAGTCATGACCAGAGAACATCCATTGGCCTAATCCGCCCAAGTCTTCGACCCGGAAATGGCGTACAGCCTCGAGCATAAAGTTTGGATTTTTTGTATAGCATTCGAGTTCTTCATAAAGCTGAAATACCTCAGAAATGGGCAACAGGTTCATTGTGTGATTAAACGCGGATTGGGGAATTGTCTGTGGGGAGATTGGATCTGAATAATATTGATTACATACGTTGTAATACAAATTCATCAGGCTATTTACCCTTATAAAGTAAGTTGTGTTGATAGTCATTGATCCATCCAAACCTCTGTGAATTAGGTCATAAACATAGCATATATGACGTAATTTAACGAGTTTTAACAGACCCCAACGATGTTAGTTAACATCAAATATATCGGTAAAGTAGTGGCGATAATATTAGTAATAATGGTGTTAACTACAATTGTTGATAGCTGTAAATACTGAGTTGAGTAAACCCCAATACTATTTTTTGAGAACCATAAATAAATTGGATGGAAATTTTTAATCATGGTTTCAGCGTCTTTTAACTTCAGAGAATTAAATAGAGATTAATTAATGACACATACTCCTAAGATAGAAAAAATTAGCGTGTTTGATCGTATTAACGCATCGGCACTGATGTTATTGACTTCTGAATATAAAAGCTTGGAGCAGTTGCGAAGAAAAAACGACTATCCAATGTTCCCAACATTTGAAACGACACCATCCATGCCAATAAAGCGAACCAAGATAAATGGTGTCGATATTCGATACGCACATTCTGAAGCGATTGGTAAACCGACTCTTGTGATGCTTTCCCCTTTTCCTCAAAGCATTCTTGCGTATGCCCCTATTTGGACAGGGTTGGCTGAACACTACAACCTATATGCTTACGATATGCCAGGATTCGGCGGCAGTACTGGCGGGTTTGAATATATGTCTTTCAAGGCCCAAGGTGACTTTTTAAAAGATTTCTTGAATCATTTTGATATTCAATCACCACACTTATTAGGGCCTGATGTTGGTATGCCGGCGATCGTTTATTACACGGGCACTTATGACAATGATGTCAAAAGTTTATTGATAGGTGATGGCCCAGCAATTAATCCTTCGTCAAATGCAAGCGCCATCCGAAAAATGGTCGACTCATCGTTTTGGCGCACTGTTTTTAAAGTGACAGGGGCTGGCTCTTTAGTTCAAGGCTGTATCAAGGTTTGCTATACGAACTATCGCCCCAATCAAGAAGAGATTTCCGACTATATTGCTTCTTATCGCAATCGAATTCCTGCCGTCATGCAATGGTTTAAAGATTACCCAAAAAGTCTAGCAACGGTTGATCCATTGCTCGATAAAATAGAGTTACCCACTCAGATATTTTGGGGAGAAAACGATGCAATTCTTTACGTCGATAATGGAGAACGTTTAGCTAAACGCATGTCGAATGCTGAGTTAACAGTATTCAAAGACAGTGGTCATTTTTGTTATCAAGATAGGTACCAAGAGTTTTCGCTAATGGTGAAATATTGGATTGATAAGACGCAATAACAGTTAAATGATTGAGTAAATATGATTGAAATGGAACTACGAGAAGGTTCATGCTCAATAAAAGTGAATGTCGATTTATTGAGCGCCTTTCGAGCTTTTTACCACTTCTTATCCTCATCCCTTACCTAAAACTAATCAAGGCATTGTAAATGCAGAAGCTAACCCTTTTAGCGCTAAGTTGTATTCTATTATTAGGTTGTTCTATTAATAAGGCAGCCGAAGAAAAAGACCACTTCGTTGATGATTATATCGAAATTAATAAACAAAATATTAAAGACTTACCTCAGTTGTTAAATGCTATCGCGTTTGAATATTCTAGGTTTGCTAATCAAGCTGAATAGCCGCTTTTGCCCTCGCTGACAATTATGTTTCACGATCCTGTTTTAGAGTCGAGTCTGGTACATAAAGAGCATTTGAGTACGTTAGGCATCCCCTTAAACGTCTCGCTATATATAGACGAAAATGGAGCTCCTAACGTGATTGGAGTGAAACTCGTCACTCGGACGTGAGTTACAGCGTTAGCTTTAAGGTTGAGGGTATATAACAATATGATGCAGCTTTGATCTATTGCATTAGTGGCTTTGGTGCCTTCTTCCTCTAATGCCTAGGCTTCCTCTATCTGCACATTCAATGGCCGATATTTGAAGAAGTTATCACCTAGAAGTTTTCAATCATTTGTACGAAGGGTACTGTTGAAACATTTCAGCGATCTCCTCGTAAATCAGCTCTTCACGTTCCTTAGAACTCATTGAGCGAGTCAATTTTCGGCTTGAATTCGCTGTCCATACAACGATGTTGGTTCTATCATCGATCAGTTCCACAACCAATTGTCCGTACGTCTGTCGGTGATAATTTTGTGGAGTGGACATTCCCCCACGGAAATTGTTCCAACCATAGCCAATACCAACTGACGAGCCGGAAGACACAAGTTCAGATTCTTGCTGAAGTTGGTAGCGGACGTATAGGTCGCCTCCGTCCTCTACAAACGAAACCCCTGTGCGGCTCATTTCTTTAATGATCGCACTTTCAATCCTGATTGAGTCGATACTAATCGGTATTTTGTTCTTCTCTTCTGCCGCAGTCCCGGGCGAGCTGAAATCATAGGTTTTATACATTGAGAAATCGGTTTGCTTATCGAAGTCAGTATTTATTGTAGAGCAGGCAGCTAGAGGAAGCGTTAATAATATGGTGGTTAGACGAAGCATTTTCTATCTTCTTGGAAGGTGGTTTGAAATGAAATTTTCTTCTGAAGGTGATTATACTTGTCCGGTATTCGATACTTTATGTTCGTTATATTCAGTCAATCTGATAGTAAAAGTGACGCGATTAATCGTATTTTAACTTTATTGTTCAAGGGCGAATTATATTGAACTGGATAAAGAGAATCATTAACGTGATGATTAACTCGCTAAGAAAAATTCCAACTATTATAAATGGTGAATTTTTACTTTCGGAAGCAGACGATATCTTAATATCCCTTGTTGATGAGGAAGGGAATTTGTAGATAAAGCCCCACGCGATTGACACGTGGGGCTCGGTGTTTCAGCTCAGCGTTGAGCGATTAACTCAGATTACCGTCAATATCCAACTGCTTAAGCTGAGCCTTTCTTAATATTGCGGCTTTCTGACTGTACGTTTCGGTACATTTTGGAAAGCTGCTTATTGTTAGCGCGTTGCTCTGCAAGAGAAGCGCCGTTTCTTGCTTGCTCTCTCAGTAGCTTTTGATAGTTAGTAAATCGTCTTTCAGACAGTTCACCACTCTCAATGGCAGCCCTTATCTTGCATCCCGGCTCTGATTCATGATGACAATCAGAGAAGCGGCAGTGCATTGCTAACTCTTCGACGTCTGAAAAAGTTTCACTCACGCCTTCAGCGCAGTCTGCAAGTTGTAGCTCTCGCATTCCTGGAGTGTCGAGAAGCAAGCCACCTGATGCGAGCAAGTGGAGTGATCGTGATGTGGTTGTATGACGACCTTTACTGTCGTCTTCACGAATACCACCAGTTGCCTGCGATGCTTCACCTAGCAATGAGTTAACCAAAGTCGACTTACCCACACCAGAAGAGCCCATTAGCGCGACGGTCTTGCCGATTTTACACCAAGGTGAAAGTACTTGGGTTGAGTCTTGCTCTAGGCTGTTGACCGCTTCGATCATCAGCATCGGGTCTAAGCTTTGTACCTGTTGTACTTTGCCTTCGTAGTCGTCACACAAGTCTTTCTTAGTCAGGACGATAACCGCTTCAACTTGTGCTTCATTTGCGAGTGCCAGGTAGCGTTCAATGCGACTCAGATTAAAGTCGTTGTTCAATGAAACCACGATAAACACTGTGTCGATATTGGCTGAAATATATTGTTCAGCCACACGACTGCCTGCAGCTTTTCGGCTAAAGAGCGATTGGCGTTCTAGTAAGCGATCGAATTGCAGTTCAGAGTTCAATATTACCCAGTCGCCAACGGTCATTGCCGGTTGGTTTTGGTGGATGGGTAGAACAATTTCACCTTGCTCTGACGCTAATGTATAGCCATTGCGGTGATGTGCGACGATACGAGCAATGACGGAGTGATCATAGTCTTCGAGTGTCAGTTGTTGTTGGAATACAGGTTGCCATCCAAGTTGTTGAAGTGACATTGGATGAGAAAATGCGTTTTGTGAATTCATGTCTATTTACCCAGACGTGCGAGCTTTCTTTTCTTGTGAGAGCATTAAAGTCTTATCAGTGCATTAAAGTCTTATGAGAGCATTAACGTCTTGTAAGATCTCAGGTTGTCGATGAGATCGAAAAGCGTTGGTCAGTTCAAAAAGCGTCGAGACGTCAAAAATGTTTGAGCTTGGGTCGAATTCAAAATCGATAGGACCCCGGATTTGAGTCATGCTTTACAGGCATGCAGATATTGATCACTTACGATCAACAGTAAACCGGGTAAAAGTGTGCGGTAGCCAGCTGATGGCTTAATGTTGGTAGTTCGAGATTAAAGTTTGATTAACCAAACAAATTAACGCGTTACTTTTACTGCCAGTTTTAGTGTTTTCATTACAATCATCTTCTATTCTCCTTGGTTTATTAATGTGTTCAGGCTTTGAATAAAAAGCGCGCTCAGTTTAACAAAAAGCCACGATGGCGAGAAGTCATCGTGGCTTAAATTATTTTATCAATTGTGAATACGATTAATGATGGTCGTGGTTCATCTTTTTCATGCCGCTCATCACTTTCTTCACTGGTGCGTCGAAGGTTTGCGTTTCACCGTTAGCGAAAGTCAGAGTCATCTCGATTTGCTCACCTTCTTTTAGGCTACTTTTTAGGTCGAACAACATGATGTGTAGGCTACCAGGTTTAAGTACCGCTTCACCGTTTGCAGGGATGGTGATCTCTTGAACTTGGCGCATTTTCATAACATCGCCATCCATGATTACATCATGAAGTTCTACTTTACCTGCTGCAGGTGTTGTTGCAGAAACAATAGCGCGATCTTTATCGCTGTGGTTCATCAGAGTCGTGAACACCGCGCTGTTCACTGCTGAAGGCGGGGTTGCACGAGCGTACGCGTCATGAACCATAATATCGCTACTAGCCTGAGCAAAAGGGGTGAGCAATAAGCCTGCTAGAGCAAGTGCTTTTAACTTCATGTTGTTGTCCTTAATTTTTATGTTTTTGGTCTGGGACCTGACTTTTTTTGAACTTTATTGAGTAAGTTCTTTGTTTTTACGTTTTACTGCGTCAGCTTGTTGATAGCCTCAACAATTGGCGCTGGCGTCAACGTGTGCGGTACTTTGGTAATCAAGGTACCGTCGGGCTTTAAAAAATAAAAATATGAGCTGTGGTCTAGGGTGTATTCCAACTCTGAACCTTCCAGCTTGGTCTTTCTGAAAATAACACCGTAGTTGTGTGCAAGCGTGGTTGTCACATCCAAAGGACCACTTAATCCTTCCATCATTGGGTGGAAGTATTGTGCGTATTCGTATGAGGCTTCTGCTGCATCACGCTCAGGGTCGAGAGAGACAAACATCGGGCGAATCTTGGCTTTTGCTTCATCAGAGACTTGGTTAAGTGCTCCGGCCAACATAGCCAAAGAAGTGGGGCACACATCTGGGCAGCGTGTGAAACCGAAGTAAACGATACGAATTCTGTCATCGGTTTGGTCAAAGATTTCCGTTGGTTGGTTGTCTTTGCCGAAAAGAGTCGTTGCGGAGAACTCTTGTTTTGCAGCGTGTTGTTCTTGAACTTCGTTTTGCCCATCAAGATAGCTTTTGACACCAAAGCCAAGTACAAAAGCGACAACCAATGCTAACGACCAATTTCTACTCATCTTGCCATCCTTATTGCAGGGTTTACAGTATCGACACCATCAGTGAGTTCACCGATCCATGTCATTTTATCTAAAGTACATACAGGTAAAATCACATCACCTTCATAGGTATTGTTGCCAATGCTCTTTAATTGAAAACGCGCTGATCCCATTTCCATTTCTAAACCTGTGAGCGATAACACCAGTGTCTCAGATGCAGCACCTTCCCAAACTACCTTTATCTTTGTGGGTAGAAGAGGTTGCGCGGTTTCTCGGTCAAGCGACATTGAAATGGATTCCTGCTCACACGATGTGGTTGAAAGCATGCAGTAATCATCCAAGCTGACGTCGGCAGTTGAGTGCTCCATCGCTGATTTAAATTGCTGAATTGCTTGCGGCCCATAAAAGCCTGCCACGAGAGCGATCCCAACAGCAGCAACCTTTAATGCAGAGTGCATGTCGTGTTCTCATTTAATTTTATAAGAGCGGCGATGTTATCACACCCCTCAATACGTGCTTGTATCAAAAAGCAATTTTGTGCGTATGGTAGAACTAAAAAAGCGAAGCCATTGGCTTCGCTTTTGTCTGTTTAATAGATATGTGAGCTTAGTATTTCTATGCATTATCCGTTCTAAACGCTTTCCAGAAGCTGGCTGAATGATTAGTCAGCATTACGCTCTGCAAACTTCTCCAGGCCTAAAACTAATGCAATCGCAGCAAACATCATCACAATCGCCATGACCAACTGAGAAGGCTGAGAGGTTACCGCTTCAAAATCAAACGGTGATAGGTTTTCTTGAATCAGAGGAACTTGTTCACCTTTTGAGTTTGTGCGCCAGCTGATGGTCTCTTTCCAAGGCCAGATCTTAGGCAGCGTACCGATCATCAAACCGGTTAAGAATACCAATGTGAAGTCGCGGAATGAACGCAATAGCCAAGATAGTACATGTGAGAAAGTCAGCAGTCCGATCACACAGCCCGCAAGGAATAGCGCAAGTACATCGACTTGAAATGATTTAACGGCGCCAAGCACGGGGCCATACATGCCAATCAGGAGCAGAATAAAGCTGCCTGAAATACCGGGTAAAATCATCGCGCAGATAGCAATCGCACCCGCAATCAATACGTTGATGCTGGTTGGTTCCATTTGCAGCGGTTTAAGCACGGTAATGCTATAAGCGAAAGCAACGCCAAGCAGCAAAAACACGAAGCGAATCATATCGCGTTTCTCTACTTGCTTAAGAATATGGAAAACCGAGACCAAGATCAGGCCGAAGAAGAAAGACCACAGTGGAACAGGGTGGGTGACTAATAACCAAGAAATCAATTTTGCGAATGTCGCAATGCTCGTGAATACGCCCGCGAACAGTGAAATTAGGAAGAAACCATTGATGTGATTAAACGCGGCTTTGAAGCCTTCGAGTTTCCATAAGCCAAGTACGCTAGGGTTAATTCTGCGAATGCTTTCTAGCAGCGTATCGTAGATACCAGTGATGAATGCGATGGTTCCGCCCGACACGCCAGGTACAACGTCTGCTGCGCCCATTGCCATGCCTTTGAAAAAAGTACTTAAGTAGTTCATTGCTTCATAGAGTTGAGGATGATTTTGTGCAGTATACAAACTTTAGTGTAAAAAAAGTATGAATATGCTTTTGGGGAAGGGCTTTTATTACTCTATTAATTGTAAGGCAATAAGTTGAAGTGAATATTTGCCTAACATTTATATAACAACCACTTAGTGATTTGTCATTAAGAGCAGAGATGAAACTGATCCCTTATCGATATTGCATCTTGGTTGCAATATGCAAATGCACTTTGCAATTCGCATGACAAATTCATGGTTTTTATGCGGTGCAGGGCTTATAAAACGTCGAATAAAAGTTGGCACGCTAACTGCATTATATACATTGACCCTTCTTAAGCCGAGGGTCACCTAGCCAACTGACGTTGTTAGTGAACTTATGATTTGTTCACAAATATATAGAGCCAATCGCGATTATTGCGGTTGGCTATTTTTTTGCCTGTCGTTTGGTGATCGTCTTTTTACTTTTCCCATTCCTACATTTTTAGGTTCTAAACTTCAGATGAAAAAAAAGCCAGCCACCATCGGTGACTAGCTTATGTTTTCTCGAATCAATCTCGAATCAATCTCGAATCTCGAATCCGTTTTAGTACCCCATCAACTGCAGCAAGTTCTCCGCTGTGCTGATTGCTTCTTTACGGTTAGCAATGTTGAGCTTTTGGTAAAGGTTACGGATGTGAGTCTTGATTGTGGTACCCGCTACATCGAGTTCTTGAGCGATCTGCTCATTACTGAATCCTGAGTAGATCAGACCAAGTACTTGCCATTCACGCTGGGTGAGTGGGCTAGTACGCACAAGCTCAGGAATGTTCGGGTGATTAACCAAGTTCTCAACAAAGTCTTCATCGAAGTGAACCGAGCGGCTGCGTTGGGTCGCGGAAATATCTTTCATGATTTGTTGTGCGCGGTGACGTTCTAAATCACCTAAGCCTGGCTTGTTGCTCAACTTATCCAAGATATGCCCGATAGTCCCACCGTCTACCAAGAAGTTACCGACCATACCGGTTTGGTTAGTCATATGAAGCGCTTCTTCGAGTAGTATTCGTGCGCTGTCTTCATCGTTAATTTGTGTACGTAACACGGCTTCAACGATCAAGTTGCGGTTGGTGTCTGTAATCAGGTGTGAACGCTGGGCTTCACTCTTAAGGAAAGTCAGCGCTTCTTCTGCGTCTTCATACTGATCAAGGATGATGTGAGCACGAACGATGTTTCGCCACTGAAGTTGGCAGAAGTGGTTACTTGCCGATTCAGGTCGAACAGCCACACTCAGCCAATCACGGATAGCTTCTTTATCGCCTTTTACTTGCCAGAACAGAATCAAAGAAAGAGAAGCATTTGCCGTCCAATCTACGTGGTAAGTCGATTGACGCAATAGGTGCTGAATCTGGTCGATAAATTTCGACGCTTTATCAATCTCACCACGGCTCAATGAAATACGAGCCAACATAGAATAGCTGTGCAGGTGTTTACTCGGAGAGTGGTGACCAAGGATATCTAAGCCTTTGTAGCAACACTCTTCCGCTTCATCTAGTCGGTTCCAACACCAGAAGATCTGAGCGCGAACACGCAGCAAGAATTCGTGCAGAGGTACGTATTGCAGCTGATGTTCTTCAATCAATTTGAATGCACTGTCTTGTAGCTCAAATGCAGCTTGAACATAACCTTGAGCAATCAAGATTTCGCTTTGTTGCAGAATCGCCCACAGGGCCTGATGGTAAACCTGATACTGACGTGCCAGTTTTTCTGTTTGTTGCATCATCGGTAGCGCACGGCTTAGGTTACCCATTACGTGATTCACTTCGCCCACAACCGAGGTTGCGACAATGCGGCTACGATAAACGGTGGTGTTCAACTGACTCAACGAAAGCTCAGCCAATTCCAATGCTTTCTCAGGCTCATTGCTGTTGATGGCAACTTGTGCGCGTAAGGCGTTGTATTGGCCTTGCTGCTGAGTATCGAGTTCAATGTTTCGAGCTTGATATTGAGTCTCAGCCTCTTCCAACAAAGTACCCACTTGGTCATAACGGTGCTGACTTTGTGCAAGCCAAGCACGCAACATCGAAAGCTTTGGCTCACTGTATAGTTGATCTGTGGTTAGCTGTTTGATCGCCATTTCTAATGACGAAAGCTCACCTTGGTTGAACATCGGCCAACCGTGCTCAGTCAGGATTTGAATGATCAGTTCTGGATCTTCAGCGCGCTGTGCGTGACGTAGTGCTTGGTGTGGTGTGTTTTGCTTGATCCACGCTTTTGCAGCACTTCGATGCAGTTCTGCTTCTTGCTGAGGAATTCGAGCTTGGCGCTCATGTGCGAGGAATTCACCAAACAAGTTATGGAATCGGTACCAGTTTTTCTCGCCTTCAAGCGGGTAGATGAATAAGCCAAATCGGTTGAGTGATTCGATCATACCCAGTGCGTCTTCACGCTGTGTAAGCGCGCAGACTAATTCGTCATTGAAATGATCAAGTACTGAACACTGCATTAAGAACTGTCGGGTTTCTTTATCCAGTAGATCGAATACTTCTTCAACCAAGTAATCCCAAAGGTGGGCATGGTTAAAGTGAGAGAATGACTCTGCGGACTGTGCAAGAGTGCGTTTTTGGTGTTGTGCTTGTAGCGCGATAAGTTGTAGTGCAGAAGGCCAACCTTCTACATAACTACAAATGCTATCTGCCGTGGTGTCATCAATGCCGTCGGCTACGCGTTGGTTGAAAAAGCGTGTGGTTTCTTCGGTATCAAACGCCAACGAGTCATTACCTAATTCGATCATTAAGTCACGAACGCGCAGGTTTGCTGTACCAAGTGGTGGCGTACCACGACTGGTGACAACCAACGTTAGGTTATCGGGCATGTGTTTGAGGAAGAAGCGCATGGCTTCGTGGATGTCGTCATTGTTGACCAAGTGATAGTCATCCAACACCAGAAAGCACTCGTGATGGAATTCCGACATCTCGGCAAATACTTCACTTAATAAAGAATGCAGCGATGAAAACTGTCGCTTTTCTGCCAGTTTTTGGGCATTCGGACAGGCATTTTGAGTCGCTTTATTAAGTGATTGAAGTAGGTAGTTGATAAAGCGGAAGGCATCATTGTCGCTATCATCAATGCTGTACCAACCCACATTAGGTTTATCTACCAACCATTGTGCAGCCATGGTGGTTTTGCCGTAGCCCGCTGGAGAGCGGAACAACACAAGCTTATAGCAATCTGCATTGTGAAGCAGATCGAGAACCCTAGGTCGTAGGATTGCATTATGTAAGCGGCCGGGACGAGTCAGTTTCGAAGGGATCCACATATCGAAGTTTTACACCTATTCCGTGGCTATGTTCTGGAATATCCCAATCTATCGTTGAGTGCACTCCAATGACATGAGCCTAATTACTTAAGTCTTTACTCATATTACGTGAAGCCAAACGTTACCGACTACGATCCTCCTCAGAAACCTTGCACTCCTGCATGTTTTTGGGTGTCTACGCCCTTTATTTGAGACTTTGCTCACGTTGCGGGTTGGTTTGTGAATGTGACTTCGTTCATCCCTACACGGGAATCAATGCAAAAGATGAGAGTTGGAAATTATTTTCGTGATCTGAAACTCAGATTTGGCAATGACTTTAAATGGGTTAAATAAAAGTCACATCAATTGAAGTTAAGTTATCGAACGGGAGCTTGTGATCTTAGTCACTCCAAGTTTTTGTTCGCAGTCAGAACATGAGAGTCAGATCACTAACCCTAAGTCGGTACGCCCCCTACGCCCTCCCATCTACTCCTAGTCAGTTGCATTAGCGGGAGGATGTTTAGTTTATGGTGACCATGCACGATATGTCACAGATGAATTAGAACTATTAAAAGCGAGATTTCTGAAATGAAACCAACTCAGCAAAAAACTTTCGATAAAGTGTCATTCCAAGAGAGTGTTAAGAAACATTTATCTGCAACCTACGCAACAACGATTGAAAACGCAGATAGCCGCGCATGGTACCTAGCAATGGGGCGTGCGCTAGCAGAACTCACAACATTTGATCTGTTAGAAACTGAAAATGACGAAAAAATTAAGAACGCGAAGAGCGTTAACTACCTTTCATTAGAGTTTTTGATTGGTCGTTTAACCGGTAATAACCTGATCAGCATGGGTCTGTATGAACAGATCACTCATGCAATGGAAGAGCTAGGTCAAAACCTAACTGATCTTCTAGAAGAAGAGCGCGACCCATCACTAGGTAATGGTGGTCTTGGTCGTCTAGCCGCTTGTTTTATGGATTCTTGTGCCGCTCAAGAATACCCAACAGTAGGCTACGGTCTTCACTACGAATACGGTCTATTCAAACAGTCTTTCCAAGACGGTCGTCAGCAAGAAGCACCTGACGCATGGCGTGGTGTTGAAGGTTACCCATGGGAAGTAGCTCGTCCAGAACTAGCACAACACATTGGTTTTTACGGTCATGTAGACGTTGAATTCATCGACGGTAAAGAAGTACGTACTTGGGTTCCAGGTATGGAAGTAAAAGCAATGCCTTGGGATCTACCAATCGTAGGTTACGAGTCAAGCACGGTTTACCCGCTGCGTCTTTGGGAATGTCAGGCAATTGCACCATTCTCACTAGCAAGCTTCAACAACGGTGATTACTTCGAAGCGCAACACTCGCTAATCGATGCAGGTAACATCACTAAGGTTCTTTACCCGAACGATAACCACGAGAAAGGTAAGACACTGCGTCTAATGCAGCAGTACTTCCATTCAGCAGCATCGGTTCGCGATATTCTACGTCGCCACGAAGCAGCAGGTTTCTCTCTAGAAGATCTGCCTAAGCAAGAAACGATTCAGCTGAACGATACACACCCAACGATCGCGATTCCTGAGCTAATGCGCATCCTGATTGACGAGAAAGGTCTATCTTGGGATCAAGCATGGGAAATCAGTGCTCACACGTTCGCTTACACGAACCACACATTACTTCCAGAAGCGCTAGAGACTTGGTCTGAATCTTTAATCAATCGTCTTCTTCCACGTCACATGGAAATCATTTTTGAAATCAACCACCGCTTCATGCAAGAAGTTCGCAAGATGTGGCCTGGTGACGGTGAGAAGCAAGCGAAGCTTTCTATCATCCAAGAAGGTTTCCACCGCATGGTTCGCATGGCAAACCTATGTGTGATTGGTTCTTACAAAGTAAACGGTGTAGCTGCGCTTCACTCACAACTGGTTAAGAAAGACTTGTTCCCTGAGTTCAACGAAATCTTCCCAGGTAAACTGACTAACGTAACGAACGGCATCACGCCACGTCGTTGGTTGAAGTTCTGTAACCCAGGTCTATCTACGCTAATCACGGGTAAGATCGGCACTGAATGGCCAGCAAAACTTGAGCAGCTAGAAGGCATCGCTAAGTTTGCAACAGACGCGAAATTCCAAAAAGAATTCATGGCTGTTAAGAAAGAAAACAAACAGCGCCTAGCTGATTGGGTTCAAGAGAACATGGGTATCGAGCTAGATACTAACGCTATCTTTGACGTTCAAATCAAACGTCTTCACGAATACAAGCGTCAGCACCTAGATTTGCTACACATTCTATCTCTGTACCACCGTATTCTTAACGAACCTGGTTTCGAGAGTGAGCCACGCGTATGTTTCTTCGCAGCGAAAGCAGCACCGGGTTACCACCTAGCGAAAGAGATCATCTTCGCGGTTAACAAGATTGCAGAGAAGATCAACAACGACCCTCGCATCGGTAACAAACTGAAAGTGGTATTCATTCCTGACTACCGTGTAAGCATGGCTGAAATCATCATCCCTGCAGCAGACGTTTCTCAGCAAATCTCACTAGCGGGTAAAGAAGCATCTGGTACGGGCAACATGAAGATGGCTCTAAATGGCGCGCTAACTATCGGTACGATGGATGGTGCAAACGTTGAGATTCGTGAAGAAGTGGGTGATGAAAACATCTACATCTTCGGCCTAGACGTTGATGGTGTTCAAGCTCTGAAAGCTCAAGGCTACAACCCATACGACTACTACAATGCAGACCCACTACTGAAAGCATCTCTAGACCTACTGACTGGCGATGAGTTCACTCCAGGTCAACCAGGCCTTCTACGTGCAACGTTTGATAGCCTGCTAGACGGTGGTGACCCTTACCTATGTCTTGCTGACTTCGCATCTTACGTGAAAGCGCACGAAGACATGGGCACGCAATACAAAGACCAAGCAGGTTGGGCTAAGAAAGCAATTCTTAACACAGCATTGGTTGGTAAGTTCACATCAGACCGCTCTATCCGCGACTACGTGAACAACATCTGGAAACTTGAAGCGGTTAACCGTTAATACTTCCAAAGTAGCCAAGGCAGTTTCTGCCTTGGCTCAATTAGCTTGTGAGCAAACGAAAGGCTTAAAGGTTTCGTTTATAAACAAGCTGCTTACAAACCGATTGTCACAAGCTAATTGATTAGTAAAAATTAAATTAACAACCCTACAAAATAGAAAGCGTCAGAACGTTTTCGGAGAGAGCGATGAAAGAACAGACCGTATTAAAACAAGTCGCAGAAATGGCAAACATTGCCGACAGTTACGTTAGTGCGTGGGGCGATGAAGCACAAGTATCAGACGAGACGATCACGTCTCTATTGGCTTCGTTGGGCTACGATACAAGCAGCGATGATGCACTGCTTAAGTCAGCAGAAAGAAAACACAAAAAAGATGTACTAGACCCAGTTCTTGTCTTGCGTGACGGTGAGCCAGTAGAAGTGGCGCTTAATCTAGGTGTAAGTGCTCGTGAAAGTGAGTTCAGCTGGCGCTTAGAAACCGAGCAAGGAGAGGTACTTGAAGGCTATCTTCAATCTCAAGTCATTCGTGACGAGCGTGCCGAGGGTGGCCCTTTAGTGTTTGCATTGCCAAGTGATTTGGCATGGGGTTATCACAAGCTCATTGTGAGCCGTAAGCGCCGTAAGAAGCCTTACGAGATGACACTGATTATTACGCCAAAAGCGTGTTTCAAGCAGTCACCAATCGAGCAAGGCAAAAAGCTTTGGGGACCCAGTGTTCAACTTTATACCCTAAGAACTCAGCATAACTGGGGTATTGGTGATTTCGGAGACCTAAAACAGCTTGTTGCGGATATCGCTTCTCGTGGTGGTGACTTCGTTGGTCTAAACCCAATTCACTCATTGTTCCCTGCGAACCCTGAAGGTGCGAGCCCATATAGCCCATCTTCTCGTCGCTGGTTGAACATCTTATACATTGATGTGAGTTCAGTTCCTGAATTTGCACTAAGTGCAGAAGCACAACAAACAGTCGGCAGCGCAGAGTTCCAACAGCGTCTACAAAAAGCGCGTGAAGCACACTGGGTAAACTACACCGAAGTGTCTGAGCTTAAGATGAGCATCTTGCCTCTGCTATTCGCAGAATTTAAGACTCGTCATCTAGACAAAAACAGCGACCGTGCACAAGCGTTCTTAGCCTTCGTAGAAGAGGGTGGCGATAGCCTGATGCATCAAGCGGCGTTTGATGCTCTACATGGTGAACTGCATGCAGAAGATTCTGGCATGTGGGGATGGCCGGTATTCCCTGAGAAGTACCGTACATTCGACAGCCCAGCGACACAGAAATACATCAAAGAGAACTTAGAAAACGTTCATCTGTACATGTACCTGCAATGGCTAGCAGATTGCCAGATCAACGATGCACAGTCTCTTGCAGAAGAGAAGGGCATGGCTGTTGGCCTGTACCGTGACTTAGCGGTAGGTGTTGCAGATTCAGGCAGCGAGACTTGGGCTGACGAAGGCAACCTAGTGATGGATGCGAGCATTGGTGCTCCACCTGATATTCTTGGTCCTTTGGGTCAGAACTGGGGTCTACCTCCGTTAAACCCAGAAGTGCTTCAAGAAACAAGCTACGACGCTTACATCAAGCTACTTCGTGCGAACATGAAGCACTGTGGTGCACTGCGTATCGACCACGTTTTAGGTCTACTGCGCTTGTGGTGGATTCCAAAGGGTGAGAACGCAACTAAGGGCGCGTACATCTACTACCCAGTACAAGATATGCTGTCTATTCTGGCGCTTGAATCTCACCGTTACCAATGTAGCGTTATCGGTGAAGATTTAGGAACGGTACCGGATGAGATTGTCGACATCCTTGCAGATGCTGGCGTGCACTCTTACAAAGTGTTCTTCTTCGAAACATCAGAAGATGACGGTGGTTTCATCTCACCAAAACACTACGCATCACAATCGATGGCGGCACTGTGTACTCACGATATGCCAACGCTTCGTGGCTTCTGGCACTGTGATGACCTGAAAATGGGCCAAGAGATTGGCTTATACCCAGATGCAGAACAATTAGAAACCTTGTTCGATGACCGCCTAGAGTGCAAGCAAGGTATCTTAGATTCAGTAGCATGGCATGGTTTCCTACCAGAAGGTGTGGGCCGCGATGCGAGCCAAGTACCGATGGACTCTTACCTTGCTGAGGCACTTCAACTGCACGTAGCGGCTGGTGGTTCAACACTACTGAGCGTTCAGCTAGAAGATTGGCTAGAGATGGACAAGCCAGTAAACATTCCTGGCACGGTTGATGAATACCCTAACTGGCGTCGTAAACTATCAATGAACTTGGACGAAATATTTGCTCACGAAGGCGTTAATCGTATCGCTTCTAAGCTGACTGACGTTCGAGAAAAAGCCGGTAAGTAATGACGTGAGTGACTTGAAATTAGGTGGTTTTTTGCTTACGCCGTACGAAACTACAACCTCGGTCACTCAATAATGAATGCTCATCTGGTAGAATAAACCGTCGTTATATTGCCCGCACTAATAGCGGGCATTTTTGTATTATGTTTTTTGGATGTTTGGTTAGGGAGAAACGTTTTGGAACTAAGTTCGATTTCAAAGCAAAAACAAATATATACCCAACTATCACAGGCTTGTTTCACAGACCCATTCGCGTTTTTAGGGCCATACCTACCTTCTGAGCAAGGTGCATTACGTGTGTGGATTCCTGGGGCAGATAAAGTCGAGTTGATTGTTGGAAAGGAACCTCGTATTGAGTTAGCGCGAGAGGGTGAAAGTGGTTTCATTCTTAAGCAAGAGAGAGACTTACGTTTTACTCACTATAAGCTTGCGGTTGATTGGGCTGGCGTAGAACAGATCATCGATGATCCTTACCAGTACCACGATCTGTACGCGAGTTATGAAGATCTTCATACACCGAAAGATATGTATCATCACATGGGGGCTCAGTTTATTACGCTAGAGCGTGATGGACAGACGATTTCAGGTACGCGTTTCTTGGTGTACGCACCGCATGCAACTGCGGTAAGCTTGGTGGGTAACTTCAACGCTTGGGATGGTCGCCGCCACCCAATGCAACGCCTAGATTACGGTATGTGGGGCTTATTCATTCCTGAACTGGAAGAAGGCGCTCAATACAAGTTTGAATTAAAAGGACCAAATGGCGAAGGCTTACCACACAAAGCTGACCCATGGGGTTTCTACTCTGAGCAATACCCATCGTTCTCATCTGTAACTTACGATCACGCTCGTTACCAGTGGCAAGATACTCAATGGCAAAATCGCCCGGTAACGCAAAAGCGCAAAGAAGCGCTTTCGTTCTATGAATTGCATGCAGGTTCTTGGAAGCGTAACGCTGAAGGTGAATTCTTAAATTATCGCGAGCTTGCGGCAGAGCTGATCCCATACCTAACGGATCTTGGCTACACGCACGTTGAACTAATGCCAGTTTCAGAACATCCATTCTACGGTTCTTGGGGCTATCAGCCTGTAGGTCTATTTGCACCGACTAGCCGTTTTGGCTCTCCAGATGATTTCAAATACTTCGTCGATCAATGTCACCAAGCGGGTCTTGGCGTTGTTCTGGACTGGGTTCCTGCTCACTTCCCAAGTGATGATCACGGCCTAGCAAACTTCGATGGTACGCCATTATTCCATGATCCAGATCCACGTCGTGGTTGGCATCAAGATTGGAACTCGTACATTTACGATTTAGGCAAAGAGCATGTTCGTCGTTTCTTAGTTTCTAATGCACTGTACTGGTTCGAGCAATTCCACATTGATGGCATCCGTGTTGATGCGGTTGCTTCGATGTTGTACCTCGACTATTCGCGTAGCCATGACCAATGGATCCCGAATGCGGATGGCGGCAACGAAAACTACGACGCTATCGCAACCCTTAAGTGGATGAACGAAGAAGTGTACAAGCACTTCCCGAATGCGATGACCATTGCGGAAGAATCGACGGCGTTCCCTGGTGTTTCAGCACCGACCTTTATGGGCGGCTTAGGCTTCGGCTTTAAGTGGAACATGGGTTGGATGCACGATAGCCTGTCTTACATTCAAGAAGATCCAATCAACCGTAAGTACCACCACGATACGATTACGTTCCCACTGGTTTACGCACACAGTGAGAATTATGTATTGTCTCTGTCTCACGATGAGGTGGTTTACGGTAAAGGTTCTATCCACAACAAGATGCCTGGTGATGAATGGCAGCAAACGGCAAACCTACGTGCTTATATGGGTTACATGTATGCGCAACCAGGTAAGAAGCTGAACTTCATGGGTGCAGAATTTGGTCAGACGGCTGAATGGAACCATGACGACCAGCTGCAATGGTTTTTGCTGGATTACGAGCGTCATCAAGGTGTTCAGCGTTTAACGAAAGACCTGAACAATCTGTACCGCTCTGAAGCTGCAATGCACGATCTTGATTTTGATCCGAAAGGCTTTGAATGGCGTCTACAGGACTCTGCTGAAGCGAGCATTCTTGCGCACGAGCGCATCAGTGAATCTGGTGAGCGAGTATTGATAGTGTCTAACTTTACGCCAGTGCCTCACGAGCATTTCCGCTTAGGTGTTCCTGCAAAAGGTGAATACGCATTGTTGTTGAATACAGACTCTGTCGACTATGCAGGCAGCGGTTTTGAAGTGAAGCAGACTGCTGAGATTGAATCTGTAGAGAGCGAAGGGCTAGACACATCGATTGAGCTGCGTTTACCACCGTTATCGACCGTTTTTTACAAGCTAAATTAGGTCTATAAGTTGAAGTAAGCGATAACTAAAAAGAAAATGGGAGCCGAATGGCTCCCATTTTTGTATTTCTAGTGCTTGGTTTAATGCTGCTTGAAGTTTGTGAGATAGAACATTGAACGTCCTACGACAGTCTCAAGGATTCGAACGGTATCAAGCCCAAAGCTATTAAACATTATCTCGCGGAATTGACCATCTGAACTGATGTTAAACTGTTCAGGGCTCTTGACCTGGGAGGCATGGAAAAACATCAATTTGATCACGAATCGAAATTGATCATTATCTAGAGCGTTTTGCCAAGATTGAATGAATACTTCTTCCGATGAGAACTCTAGATTCTCTATAACAATTGATAGCATGTGTTGGTGTAACGCTGATCGGATAGCGCGGGTCGATGGATAATAGCCCTGAAGCGTCGTCAAACTAATGCCAATTTCTTGAGCAATCCTTGCATAAGTTAGTGCTTCATGTCCTTCAGCCAGAAAAAGGTTTAGTACGATCTCATCGTAGTGCTTTTGATTTTCTAGTTTCTGTACTTGAGTAATTCGAGCCATTACAAATCTCTACTGATTGTAACATTCTGTAAACGAGTATATTAAGAGCTTATGAATTAAATCTCAAACTCCAAGGGTAAATAACTGGTCAATTTATCGTTAAATATAGTCAGTATTGTGTCATTGGTTCAATTATCAATCAGATTTTGGCATAAACAAAAACACCGCCCTATTGAGCGGTGTGTTATTTAAAGTCTTTGTTTATCTATGCTAATTCAGATGACTAGAACGGATACCAAAATAACTGCGGCTCTAGAATGCGTTTCGCAATGGCTAACACCACGATAAAAGCGATGACACCTAAACAAACAAAGTCGATACGTTTCAAAGGTGCATAGCTATACCAAGTGCGAGCTTTGTGTCGGCCAAAACCTCGTAACGTCATTGCGTTAGAGATCTCGTCTGCTCGGTCCAAGCTAGAGAAAATGAGCGGGCCTAGAACCTTAGCCACATTTTTGATTCGAGTAATTAGAGGCGCTTTCTTTGAGAGCTCTACACCACGAGCCTGTTGAGCATGCATGATATTGATGAAGTCTTTCTTAACTTCTGGCAAGTAACGCAGTGTTAAGCTGACCGCATAGGCGATCTTGTAAGGAACACCGATACGGTTGAGGCTAGCTGCAAACTCAGTCGGATGCGTTGTGAAGACAAAAATCAACGCTATCGGGAACATGCTCATGTATTTGAGCGTCACAGTAACCAAGTAAAACAGAGTCTCTTGGCTCAACGAGTAGTTACCCGGCAATGTCAGCAATAAGGTTTTGCTGCCGATGAGCTCAGTACCTTGCTGTGGAGCCAGCAGATACATGAACAAAGCATTTAGGCTCAATACACTCGCCGTACCCAATAACAGAGGCTTATATACGCGTACAGGCACATTGGTCAGCTTTAGCAGGTATAAACCAGTCACAATAAGCAGTGCAATCAATCTTAGGTCGAACGTAGTTAAGACCACGGTTACCCAAGCTAAGAAGAGCGCAAATTTGGTGATGCCGTTAAGTGCATGAAGCGGTGATTTTGTATCAATGTAATTGATGCCGAATTTTACTTTTGATACGTTCATTGAGCGCTTCTCTCGTAGTCGATGAAGTACTGCATGAATGCGTTGGTGTCGTCGATTTTCATCATAGTCGCGAGTTCATAAATGCTGGTGGTACAAAGATTTGCGCGTTCTAACAGCGATGGCTGACTGAATACTTCCGTCATCGCGGCATTGGCAATCAGCTTGCTGTCAGCAATGACAATTGAGCGTGTGGTGTACTCTAGAACAAGGTGCATGTCGTGTGAAATGATCACGACGGTGATACCTAACTCGCGGTTAAGCTTTTGGATAAACGCCAGCATTGAGGTGTAGTTGCGGTAATCTTGACCCGCTGTTGGTTCATCCAAGATCAGAAGCTCTGGCTCCAATACTAAGATAGAAGCGATCGTTACGCGTTTTTTCTGACCGTAGCTTAGCGCTTCGATTGGCCAGTGGCGGAACTTGCTCAAGCCACACAGCTCAAGAACGTTTTCCACCTTCTCTTTGATTTCCTGCTCTGCAACCCCACGATTACGCAGACCGAATGCAACTTCATCAAAAATCATATGATGAGAGATCATATGATTTGGGTTCTGCATCACGACACCGACTTTCTGGCTTCTTTCAAAGATAGAAAGCTCAGATAGGTCTTCACCATTTAGATAGGAAGAGCCTGAATCGGCATCGATCACACCCATGATGAGTTTAGTGATGGTAGATTTGCCTGAACCGTTTTTGCCTAAGATTGAAACGAACTCACCCTTACCAATCTTAAAGCTGACATCTTCGAGAGCGTTCTTTTCACCATCGTAAGAGTAAGTCAGGCCGTGGACCTCAAGCAAAGGTTGGTACTGCTTCTCGGCAACTGGAGTCGGGCGCTCTGCAAACCAAGCCTGAACCGCAGGGCGGAATCTTTTGTAATCGAGAGCTTTGAGGTTTGATAGCTTATCTTCACTGGTCAAAAGTGCTTTCGCTGCCTTCAGAGCAGATAAATAAAGTGGTTCACGAATACCGTGTGTTTCAAGCAGTTCAGAAGCTAAGATTTCATCGGGTGTCATGTCCGCGACAATTTCACCGCGCTCCATCAAGATCACTCGATCGATATCGCGATGTAGTACATCTTCAAGGCGATGCTCGATGATGACTATAGTCTTGTTGGTTTCTTTATGAAGTTGGTCGATGATTTCGATAGTCGCTTTACCCGTTTTCGGGTCAAGGCTAGCCAAAGGTTCATCAAACAACAGGATGTCAACGTCATCAACTAAGATGCCCGCTAATGACACGCGTTGTTTCTGGCCGCCGGATAAATCATGTGGCGAGCGATCAAGCATATCTGCTAAGTCGACCATTTTTGCTGTCGACTTAACCAGAGGGTACATATCAATGTTCGACACTAACTGATTTTCCAGTGCGAATGCGATGTCTTCGCCAATACTCAAACCGACAAATTGGCTATCAGTATCTTGTAATACTGTGCCAACCTGCTCGGTATAGTCGTGCATAGAAAAATCAGAAATGTTCTTACCGTTGATCTCTAGAGAGCCAGTCACCTCACCTTTGATAGCATGAGGAATCAGACCGTTAAGGCATTGACCTAGGGTAGATTTACCACTACCGCTTGGTCCAATAATGACGATTTTCTCTCCTTTCTCTATCCTTAGATTGATATTTTTTAGCGTCGGTTTATCCAGCGACTCATATCTAAAAGAGAAGTTCGAAAATGCTATAGTCATTATCGCTTATGCCTCAGTCAGGTTACGGCTTTGTTTGTTGCGTTTAGCGACTGATTTTAGGATCAGTAAGCCAACAACAGCGATCAGAACGGTGTTACCCGCAGCAATGATAGAGAGTTGAGTGAAGACTTTAGTAAACGGTTCTGCATAAAGGATGGTATCTAGGAATGCAGAGCAGCCGTAACCAACCACATTACCGGCAAGGGCAAGTACCACAAACAGCGCGAAGTCCTTCATAGGCAACTCACCTTGCTGAAGGCGGTTCTTGGTCAACATCGGGAATAAGCCGATAACCATGCCTACGATACCTGAGCCTAAAACCCAAGTTAACCACACACCCCAGCCTGCGAACAGATCCGTTACCCAGTGACCGATAAAGCCAACTAAGAAGCCAACAATAGGGCCGAACAAAACAGAAAACAGTGCTAGAACTGCCATTGCTGGTTTCAATGTCGTGTTAGCAAACACTGGGACACCAAACATAGGTAAACCACCAATGCCGTACAGTGCCGCGCCAATGGCGATAACGACCACTGTTTTAGCTGAAAAGTTCATAGATAACCTCGAATTCTGAAAAATAAAGCAAAATAAAGAATAAATATTCGCCATTATTAATATGCGTCTCAATGAGAACGTTTTTTGGGCAAATATAAAAAATAAGGCGCGCATTATACAGTAGAACCCTTCCATAAGGGAAGGTAAGTGTCTAGATGTCTAAAATTCCATCTGAACACCTAAATATCGTGTAAAAAGCGTAATTTTACGGTTAATCCAGCAACAAAAAAGTCAGAGCGAGTCTGACTTTTTCATTCGTCTTAACAATGTGTTAAGCGGGTTCGTCACGTACCTTTGACCGTTTAGTGGTCTAGGTATAGATAGTTTTGCCAACTCTTCATGCGAATAAGGACCTTGCGCATGATTGAAACGTGGGTGAAGCTGTCAGAATAAACGGCAACTTCAACCGCGGTACCCATAGGTAAATGGTAGTCAGACAGGTCATCAGTGATGGTCATTTTAGCAAATACGCGTCCATTAGTACGAAGTGCATTGGTACCAATAAGTGTCCCGCGCGCTTGAATTTGACTCTCACCAATAGCTGGGATTATTTCATCAATGCGTCCTTTGAAAATCTTGCCTGGTAGTGCTCTGAATAAAAATTCAGCTTCGAAACCAGGATGCAGTCGTTGCAATGAGTTTTGTCTGAATGCTGCGATGTAGTATTTTTCTTCCGTATGGACAAATGTCATGACAGGAGCAAGAGGTAGCGGTACAGCCATTACGCCTGGACGCAGTGCTAGTTGTGTAACATATCCATCCGTTGGTGCTCTCACGACCGTTTGGTCAAGGTTGAATTGAGCCTTACGTAAGTCTGCAAGTAATCCTGCCACTGCGGTGTTCTCGCCACCAATTTCAGAATTTAGAGCGATCTGAGCTTGTTGTTGACTTGCTTCTGCTACTTTTACTGCTGCTTCCGATGCCTTATAAGCTTGTCTACGAGTATCCAATTGTTGTTCGGTAAACGCACCACTTTCAAAGCCACGCTTATAACGAGAAAATTCGCGTTGCGCTTTGTCTCTTTCTGCAATCGCTTTGATTTTAGCAGCTTCAGCTTCAGCAACTTGAGATTCAAGCCCAAGTGCTCCTTGGCTTGCTTCTTTTACTTTCGCTTCGAGCTTAGCGACTTCTGCTTCAAAAGGGATAGGGTCAATTTTAAAGAGGATGTCTCCTTTCTTTAAAGGAGAATTCGCCTCAACAGGAACCTCAATGACTTTACCTCTAACGCCTGAAACAATTGGAGTCGTTGAGTAAACTTGGTTGCCAAGTTGTGTGAAAGGATGGTTGTAGTTCATTAATAGGATCAATGTTCCTACGATGACCACACCACCGAGCACTGCGGTAGGCACTGTCCATTTGTTTAGTGGGATATTAAATACTTTGAAAATAGTGATACAAAGTGCCGCGTAGGTCATTATCAGTAGTAAATCCATTACTTAGCCTCCTGATCTTGAACGTTGTTTGACTCTTTTTTTGTGCTGCTTTGTTTAGTATTTGCTTGTTTGAGCTGTGCGATCTCTTCTTGAAGGGTGCTAACTTGATCGATTAAAACATCCACTCGGTGATGAATATCGTGCTGCTCTTCTTCGAGTTTTTCGAAGCCCCAGCCTCGGTCTTTCCGCCATAATGTTGCCCAAATCCATAGAAAGGGCCAAATTGTGTGCAAAGTGAATAGGCTAACCCAGCCTGAGACGTGAATTGCGTCTTGGTGAGGATGATTACGTTCTTTGGCTATTTCATAAGGGATATCGTGAATAACGATGATGCCGTAAAAGATGACTAGAGCAACGAAAATGAGTAAGCCGAGTGCAAAGTAGTCTAAAAACATAACAGATCCTTGTAATGTTAGATGTTAGTTATAAATATAGTACGCTATCATCCAAGTAATTGTTATAAAAATGATTTACTGAGTTATAAATAATGAGTATTCGCTTCTAATGTGAGCAAAACCATTGACGAATCTTATAAAATCTCATCGCGTTTGAAGAGGCTATTTCGGCTTTCTGGTTGGTATTTTAGCTGAAATGATGACAGCTACGATTCTAAATGACGTGCACAACCACAAAGGATAAACACGGATGTATATAGGTGAATTGGCGGCTATTGGTGCTGCGATTGTGTGGGCGTGTGCGACATGGATTTATGGACAGTTTGGTCATCGCTTCTCTGCGATGCAATTGAACATTGTTAAGGGTGTAGTGGCGTCAGGGATGATGTTGCTGGTGATGCCTCTTATTCCGATGCCGGAGTTTGAACTGAGTACCAACCATTTTCTGATATTGGCAATTTCAGGTGTGATTGGCATTGCGATTGGAGATAGCGCCTATTTTGCGGCGTTGAAAAGAATCGGTGCCAATAAGACGCTGTTACTGGAATCTTTAGCCCCGCCTCTTTCTGGTGTGCTGGCATTAATGTTCCTGGGCGCTGTATTGACAGTGCAAAGTTGGCTCGGTGTCGTGATTACAACACTAGCGGTGACCTTCGTTGTCTTCCAGCCATCAAAATCGGCGAGCGGTGAATCGAATAACAAAGCGCAGTGGGGTGGCATTGGTTATGGGCTTGTGGCGAGTGTCTGTCAGGCATCTGGTGTGGTTATTTCTCATTACGCGTTAGTGGCGGGTGATATCCCACCATTGTTAGGTGCTTTGATTCGCCTGACGATTGGCGTGTTTGCTGTGATGCTGATTATCCCTTTCGTTGAAAAGAAGCCGTATTCATCGATAAAAAGAGATTTATGGGAAATGACCAAGCTCGATAAACTGTGGTTACTAGGAGCAATCTTTGTCGGGACGTTTCTCGCTCTATGGCTTCAACAAGTGGCGTTGAAGAATGCTAACCCTGCGATTGCACAAACGTTGATAGCGACCAGCCCGGTCTTTATTTTGGTGATTTATGCGCTGAAAGGGGAGAAGGTGTCAAAGCAAAGTATCATAGGCACACTTGCCGCCCTTGCTGGTATTTCTCTGTTCTTTTATCAATAAGCAGTTGGCCTAAGCTACAGAGCTATATGCCACTACTCTGTACACACTTGATTACGGCCGTTGGCTTTAGCTCGGTATAGCGCTTTATCCGCACGGTAGAAGGTGCGTTGAGTATTCTCTCCGTCACGATGCAAAGTGATACCAATACTCACGGTCAAACCACGCTCCCCAAGTATTTCATGCCATCCAAATTGGAAGATGCGCTCTCGATAATTTTCAGAGTGCATTTCTGCCTTCGGAAGATCAGTGTTCTCTAGAATGACGAGGAACTCTTCTCCACCAAATCTGACACATGACGCGCCTCTAAACTTAAAGTATGAACGTAGCTCTTGAGACACACTAACAATCGCTTTATCGCCCACTAAGTGACTCAGTTCATCATTGATAGACTTGAAGTGGTCAATATCAATAACCATCAGCGCGAAAGAGGTATCGTGCAGCAGCATGTCTTTCAGTTTCACATCTAACCAGCGGCGGTTGTGCAACCCTGTTAATGGATCTGTGAATACGTCTTGTTGAAGCTGAGCCACCGCATTCTTGTGTTGTTCGGTTGTCTCTTTGAGCTCTTTGTTCTCTTGTTCAGAGAGAATGAGTTTGAGTTGTAATTCAAAACGGGACAGGCGGCGTAGTTGGCTTGCACCGAGTTCACTGATCGGGATCTGCTTCATCAGATCGGTTTCAATTCGGTAGCCTTTTTTCTCATAGCTTAGCGCTTCTTGAAAACGCCCTTGATTCATACACACATCACTCAGCGAATCGTAGAATCGTTTTGCAAGTACTGGCGACGAGTAGGCTTTCACGCGTTTGTCTGTGCTCGACAAAATCATGCTCGCGTAGTCTTGCTTGCCGGTTGCACTTAGGCAATGTGAGAGCTCTAGACGAGTCATGGTTGCAAGCCAGCTTGCTTGAGTGCTGTTGGCTGGGTATTGAACCTTAGACAGACAGCGTAGCGCTTCATGGTGTTTTTTCTTAGCGCGCAGCACCTTTGCTTGGTAAAGCAGTATTTGAGCTGTGAGCAACTTGTCACTGACCAAAATACTCAGTTCTTCGCACTCATTCAGTAAATCGCTGGCTGCTGTAATGCGATTGAGTAGAAGTAGGCTTGCTACCATATGCAGCTTGAATTTGAGGCGAAGTGAGCGACTGCTTATCGCATGGTCTATGCTGCTGATTTTTTGGTAGTAACGAAGTGCTCTGTTGTGATCGCCATAGGAATCACACAGGTTGCCCATGCCTAAAATAGCTAATACATACTCATCGATATGACCGTGTTCAACCGCGATAGTCGATGAACTGACGAATTCATTGAGTGCTGAGGTGTAATCACCAGTTTCAACTAAGCGGTCACTTAAACTGGTTTTGACTGTCAGAATATCTTCGATATCGGCAGGAAGGTGGAGCAGATCGAGTGCTCGTCTCAACTCTTCGATACTGGTTTGATTTTGTTGTAACTCGGCACGGTATTCAGAGCTAATGATATAGCAGTGCGCTTGCTCTGTTTGCGTTGTCGAAACGTGCTGACGAATGTGGTTCCAGAAGATGATCGCTTCTTCACCTGATACTGATGAAGGGTCTAAACCGGCGTCTGTGATCTTGCTTAATAGAGTTTCCATTATTCTATTACCTCAGCATCGTCTTCTTCTAATTGTTCAAGCGTGAACGGGAACGTCAAAATATCATTGAGGCTGACGGTCGGTTTCGAACCCTTTAGTCCTTTTCTATGCCATGGATAGATATCAAGCATGGTGCTGAGAGTTTGGAAGGTTTGCTCTGCGGCTTCGCCTTTTTCGGAAAGCATAAGGGCCACACGTTCAGAACTTAGCCTTGCGATGAAGTCATTCTGGTTACATAAAGCATGAGCAATCTCGGTACAGACATCTAAGTAATCAGTATCGACATGATGGAACATAATGATGCTGTGGTTTGAACGTTTAAGCTCTGTCTTGAACAGCACCAACTTTTCCCACCAAAAGGTTTCAGAGACAACGTAAGAGAGGTGCTTTTCAGGATCGTACTCGTGCTGACCGCGAATACGATTAATCAGTTTTCGTGCTCTCTGTTCAAGTTGGCGTTTTGAACTGCGTGCTTTGTCCAAACCGACACGTGTCGTTTGCTCTTTGAGCATGCCGATAGAATATTGACGGTACTTTTTAAAGGCGACGAGCGCGGCTTGGAAGTCTTGGTTTTCTTCCGCCACCAAGGATTGTTGGTAACAGATTTGGCTCAGCAACTCGCCATTATCGAACTCGTTTGCGGATTGTTCTGCGAGCCTCAGTAATTCCGCCGCTTGTTCTGGTCTTTTTCTCAGGAGCTCCAATCTAGCTCGGCTGATGTATGAGTGCGCCTTCATCCAAACTAGGTTGTGTTCAACTGCCAGATTGTGCGCTTTGGCCGTGGCGCGCTCCGCGTCATCTAAGCGTTCAAGACCAAGTAGGGCAAGGCCTCGAAAGTCCCATACCTCTGCATGCCAAGTGTTATCTTTATGGTCTTTTAATGCTTCTTCTGCACCGTCCAATACCGACAGCATTTCAACATAGTTGTTGAGCAGGTAGTAATCCCACGCAAGCAGTATTCTGGCTTTACCCTCTAACCAACCAATGCGGCTATTGTTAGCAACTTTAACGGCAAGCTGGTGGGTAGAACGTGCAAGTTTATATTCGTGGGTCATCCGCCAAATATTGCCAAGGCCAATGAGGCATTCAATTTGAATTTCGACTTCATCAACCAACGCGGACTGCTCTAAAGCATTGATCCAGAACTGTTGGGCGGAATAGTACTTGGCTTGTCCCCAGAACTGGAGCGCGTGTAAATGGAGGATTTCAGGGAGAAAAAGGTCGGTATCTAATCGGCTTTGGCGCTTGTAGGCTTCCTTGATGTATTTTAAACCTTTTTGGTAATCCATCAGGTTCCAGCTACATCTTGCCATTAACATTAATGACTGGATGGCACCCTCTTCAAACAGAACTTGCTCTGATCGGACTAGGCACTGTTGGGCAATCTCTAGGATCACCGATGGCTCAGAGTCGACACGAGTTTTGAGTTTTTCTAATTCTGTTTCAAGAAGGTACTGATTTTTGTCCAAGACTTACATCCATGATTATCGAACATATTGATAACACAATCATTATAAGAGTGTAATTTGAGATAAGCACCAATTATCTTTCGTAGAGCGTCAAAGGAACATCGATCTTTTCTAATTATGGGTGTTACCTCATGTTGTCGCTTTAAAATCAATGAGTTCCCGAATAATTACCTAGAGGCTTTGTTGCTATGAAAGTAGTTGCTTTAGAGTTAATGGCAGCTCCCCTACGCCTAAGCGTTGTGCTGCCGTGAGCCCTTGCTTATCTTGGTAGCACAGATTGTGCCAAGCTCTAAATATGTCGAGCAATGGAAGAATGCCCCCAGGACGAAGCTTACGTCTGGGCTCATTAATAAAGCTATCAAATAACAACTGAAAGCGCTGTTGATAGAACTTAGTTTGTTGAATTGAGGCTGTGTTAAACCACTGTTTTGGTTCTGGATTGTTACCGGTTAGGTAGCAGATACCTTTCTGGTTATCACCCTGATTGGCAATAGCCCAGCGATCTCGCCACCAACTCATGTGAACGATGTCGATCTTTTCAAAACTTTGGTCGTCTTGCCAGCCTGAATCTTCTTCGACATACATGAGGTCAATATTTTGACTCTGAATGCGCGGCAAACATACACTTAAAGCGGCAGATCTTAGTAATGGATCTTGTGGCATATAGATGGCGACATGCTTGTCTTCGTTACACATATCCAACACATGTAAGAAGTGAGCATAAGAGGTATAAGGCGGTCGAATGAGAGCGCCTTTTGAAGGGTAACTAAATGTGGTGAGGTTACCCATAGGGTCCTCAACGTTACCTCTCGCAAGAATCACTTGGTACTGCTGTTCAATGCGCTCTTTTAGTTTGTCAGAGGGCTGAGGCAGTTCGAGATTTGCTTCTGAAGAGTGCTCTTTGGATACAAATCGTGCCACATCATCATAAGGGTTATGGTCGACGTTTCCTGATGGTTCTTCATTTTGAGAGTAGTTAACGTGTTGGCAAAGTATATAGCCAGAATGCGCCTCGCCCGTCGCTATCCACACCACACCGTTGTTACTTTGTGGTTGCAGACGCTGGTAGTGAGATGCGAACTCGTAATCTTTCGCATGGTTAACCCATCGTGCATCGATCATCGCTAATTTACGACGACAACGGCTCGCGATATGGTCAACATGATCATAGAAAGTCTTTGGGTTGATCTCTAATTTTCGGCAGATTTCACGTACGGAATAGCCCATGAACAGTAAGCCCATGAGGTTCTCTTGAAATTGGAGTTTTTTATTGGATCCAGACCATTTATCAACGAAGGTTGTTTGGCAGTCTTTGCATCGATAACGCTGCCTGTCGCCACTGTAGCCGAAGGCATGATAAAGATGTTTATGGGTATGAACCGATAAGCCGAAGTTATCGCAATCATCATTACGACAAGCAGGGAGCCCGTCGCTGTGGAGTTGTCTTAGGCGATGAAGTTCGCTTAACACTTCACGATTGTTAAGTAAGGGGGGGAAAGCTCCACATTCACGACAAACCATCGCTGGACGCTTAGGGTTCGCGTGTTGCAAAACATACCGTTTTGCATCGCTCAAGCCAAAGTTGTCACACGCCAATGTTTTACAAAAGTTGAGTTGCAAACCATCCGCATCTTTTGGCAGCTTGTCGTTAGACACGATCTCCCCCTCGGGATTATTTGAGCAGCCAAGCGAGCCTGGCTGCGGGGTAACGCTTTTCAATGTATCTTTTATCAAATCGTTAGATGTTGATTGCTGTCTCTAGAGCAACTTTCATCATGTCGTTGAAAGACTTTTGACGCTCTTCAGAACTTAGTTTTTCACCACGGATGATGTGGTCAGATACTGTTAGGATAGTTAGTGCTTTAGCACCAAGGTCTGCAGCAACGCCGTAGATACCAGCCGCTTCCATATCAACACCTAGGATGCCTAGCTTTTCCATTTTTTCGAAAAGGTCAGCTTCTGGAGTGTAGAAAAGGTCTGCAGAGAATACGTTACCAACTTTAACTGGAACTTCTTGTGCACGAGCTTGGTTTACTGCTTCTTCTAGAAGACCGAAATCAGCGATAGCAGCGAAGTCGTGGTTGTTGAAACGAATGCGGTTTACTTTTGAGTCAGTAGATGCACCCATGCCGATAACAACGTCCATTAGTTTAACGTCGTCACGTACCGCGCCACAGCTACCTACACGAATAACGTTTTTCACGCCGAACTCAGCGATTAGCTCGTGTACGTAGATGCAGCATGATGGGATACCCATACCGTGGCCCATTACAGAAACTTTCTTACCTTTGTAAGTGCCTGTGTAGCCAAACATGTTGCGAACGTCACAAACTTGCTTCACGTCATCAAGGAATGTTTCTGCAATGTATTTTGCGCGAAGCGGGTCGCCCGGCATAAGTACTGTTTCTGCGAAATCACCAGCTTGAGCATTAATATGAGGTGTAGCCATGGTCGTTCTCCAAAGTTTAAACGGTAATTATAGGAACAGGATTTAATCAATTACCGATTCTGTTGAATTGAATTCGTTTTGTTGAGGCAATATTAGCGAGTTAGAACATGGCTCCATGAGACTTTAGTCACAAAATAGGTCTGCCATTATAGTTTTATTAATATTGATAACCAAATATGTTGAAAGCGTAAAGGCAATCGATTTTGTATGGGTAAATTGCAAGTGAATGAGAAGAAAAGGCTTACATATAAACTTGTTGCCTATTAGTTTCGAGACAACAATACGTTGTAGAGACGTTTGATCAGAGATAATCTAAACTTTGATAAAAGACAAACCAAGGATTTGTATGTCGTATTGCGTTAACTCGACGCCTTTGCAGTCAATGAAAACACGACTCCACAGGGCGGCGTCGTTTGTTGTAAGAACTACTTTGCTTGCCAGCGGGATAGCTTCATCGTGGGTGTCTGCTGCAACCTTTGAATTGCCACCAACGGAAAGCCGCATTGTGGGCAGAATCCAGCAGCATGAAGTGGCGGCGGGCGAAACCTTGGCCATCATTGCCAAGCAATACGATATTGGTTTTCTCTCTTTAATGGCAGCCAACAAAGGGGTGGATCCTTTTCTTCCCGCGGAAGGCTATGTGTTAAGCATTCCAAGCCGCTTGATTTTGCCTGACACCCCAAGAAAGGGGATTGTCATCAATCTTGCTGAGTTAAGGTTGTATTACTTTGAGCCTGAGAAAAATCAGGTGCATGTTTTCCCTGTCGGCATCGGTCGAGTGGGGCGTGATACTCCCGAGATGATCACCAAGATAAGCCAAAAAAGACCGAATCCAACATGGACGCCACCAAATTCAATCCGCAACGAGTATCTTGAAAAGGGCATTGAATTACCGAGAGTGGTTCCTGCCGGGCCGGAAAATCCATTGGGAGAGTACGCTTTGAGGCTTGCTTATGGCGCTGGCGACTATTTGATCCATGGTACAAACAAAGATTTCGGGATAGGTTTACGAGTTAGCTCTGGTTGTATCCGAATGGAACCTAAAGACATTGAGTGGCTGTTTGAGCAAGTGAACCGTGGTGAACAGGTCACCATTATCAATGAGCCGATTAAGGTGTCATTAGAGCCTGATAGAAGTGTGTTTGTAGAAGCGCACGAGCCATTAACTCGAAGTGATGGTTCAAAGAAATCATTACAGATCCCTGTGGAACTAAAATGGTGGCTTGAAGACGCAGAACTGCCAAATTCAAAGGCGAAAGCGGTTATCTTTGCTCAAAACGGCGTACCTGTAGAGATAGCACCACCTGTGATTGAGTTTTAATTCGATTGCCTCTTCTGCAACAAGGGGCGGTTTTATCTTGTTTACTCGCATTAGTGTCACCCAAAAAAAGCACCACATCCGATAAGAAGTGGTGCTGTCTATATACTGCTTTTTGCGACTTATTTAATCTACAGCTTAATCGCGATTAGATCTCAAACTACTTAGTGTAAGACTCAGCGATGTTGTCGATGCGTTCGTTAGCACGATCCGCTTCTTCTTTCGCTGCCATAGCGGCTGCTTCTGCTTCTTGAGCCTTCATTTCTGCGGCTGCTTTGTCACTCTTAAGTGCTTCAACTTCGCTTGTAAGTTGAGCCACTTGGTTAGTTAGTTGATCCATTTCTGACACTGCAGCTTCTTCTGGTTCTGAAGAACAACCGGCTAAAATGAAAACTGATGCTGCAGCTGCGATTAACGTCTTATTCATAAGAACTCCTTGCTTATTTATCATCAAAAGATGCGCTATACATTCTTTATCATATAGTCGCTTCATTAATGATTGTAGCGACTAATTTTTTAACTGCAAAAACAATAACTAAAGAAATTGCTAAATTTTTGAGTTAATTAGCTAAGTATCACGTTGTGTCTCATTTATGAGATGAAGGATTTAGAGACGACTTGAAGGTGTTTTTGGAGAGCTATCCCTTTGCTAGCAATGCATACGTTGTTCTAGCTAAAGATAGATAAAGGGATAAATTTACTGTGATCTCTATCCTTATAAAGTACTTTCGCGGTATCATGTCACGTTAAATTAATTTTATTCAATACCATCATGACTGGAGAGTCCTTTGCACTTTAAAGATTTAGG
The DNA here is from genome assembly GCF_041474275.1 of Vibrio sp. 10N.222.52.B7. Lineage (NCBI taxonomy): Bacteria > Pseudomonadati > Pseudomonadota > Gammaproteobacteria > Vibrionales > Vibrionaceae > Vibrio > Vibrio sp. 10N.222.52.B7. The sequence continues at coordinate 61,322 of NZ_JBFRTU010000052.1, forward strand.
CTTAGATAACCGCTTACTGAAGAACTTAAAACATTACGACTTCAAGAAGGCGACAGAGATCCAATCAAAAGCGATCCCTGTTGCTATTGCTGGTAAGGATCTATTGGCTTCATCAAAAACGGGATCAGGAAAAACATTGGCGTTTGTGTTGCCAATGATACATAAAGCATTAAAAACAAAAGCGTTTTCTGCTAAAGATCCTCGTGGTGTAATTTTGGCTCCTACTCGTGAGCTAGCGAAGCAAGTTTACGGCGAACTGCGTAGCATGCTTGGTGGTCTGTCTTATGAAGCGGCGCTTATCTTAGGTGGTGAGAACTTTAACGACCAAGTTAAAGCACTGCGTAAGTACCCTCGTTTTATCGTTGCGACTCCAGGCCGTCTTGCTGACCACCTAGAACATCGTTCATTGTTCCTAGATGGTGTTGAAACGCTAATCCTTGATGAAGCGGACCGTATGCTTGATCTGGGTTTCGCTCCAGAACTTCGTCGCATTGCCAATGCAGCTAAACACCGTCGTCGTCAAACGTTGATGTTCTCTGCAACGTTAGATCACGCTGAAGTAAATGGCATTGCAAATGAAATGCTAGACGCACCTAAGCGTATCTCTGTTGGTGTTTCTAACGAGCAACACTTAGATATCACACAGAAATTCTACTTATGTGATCACCTAGATCACAAAGAAGCGATTTTAGACCGTGTACTGGAAGAAGCTGAATACCGTCAGGTAATGATCTTCACAGCAACACGCGCTGATACTGACCGTTTAACAGATAAGTTGAACGAGAAGAAGCTTAAAGCGGTAGCACTGAGTGGTAACCTAAACCAAACGCAACGTAATGCTATTATGAGCCAGTTCGAGCGTGCGGTTTACAAGATCTTGGTAACTACCGATGTTGCTTCACGTGGTATTGATATTCCAAACGTGAGCCACGTTATCAACTTTGATATGCCTAAGCATACGGAAGAGTACGTGCACCGTGTAGGTCGTACTGGCCGTGCGGGTAACAAAGGCGATGCGATTTCTTTGGTTGGTCCAAAAGACTGGGACAGCTTCAAGCGTGTTGAACTTTACCTTCAACAAGATTTGACCTTCTCTGTACTTGAAGGCCTAAAAGGTAAATTCAAAGGCATTAAGCCACGTAAACCTGCGTTTGCTAAAGGCGGTCCTGCTAAGAAGAAGACCAACACTCAAGCGAAGAAAACGCCGAAGAAACCAGTTAAGCGCGATAAGAGCTTCCACCAAAATGTGGCAGTGGGTGATACCGTGTTTATCCCTAAGAAGAAAGTCGCACCAAAAGTGGACGACGAGTAATCACCAGCCAGTTTTAAAGCGTTTGCTAGTAAAACTGACATAAATAAAAACCGCCAATATTAGGCGGTTTTTTTGTATCTCGACCTTGGCTCAGCCATTACTTTTCGATATTTAGTTAGAAATTGAACGTCGAGAACGAATACGCCAAGATGTGGTCGGCAATGTATTTATGAGTAGCTGTAGTTGGGTGTGTCACGCCCCAAAATACATAACTGTCTGAACCATAGGTGGCACAGTCATTGGTTAAGCTGTGGCTTCGCAAGTAGTCCGCGGCTGAGCTTCGATTGATATTAAGACAAGCATCACTCGCGTTTCGAAAGCCATGTTGTTCTGGGTTATCGGTAATGCTGGCGAACAACGCACTTGCATCGAACAACACCACGTTTTTCCCCATACCTTGGTAATACTCGGCTTGAGCTTTGATGAACTGGTTGAATTCTAAGATCTTGCCACGAACTTTTATTATCTCTTGTTCGGTAGAGTATTTGAATTGAGGGGCTTTGGTTGCATCGGGTAAGGTGAACAGCAGGATATTGTTCGCACCAGATTCTGTTAAGCGGATCAGCGCGCTGCTAAAGTCAGCCTTTACATCGGCGACTTCTCGGTTGTAATTCATGAAGTCATTGAGGCCAAACTCTAAAGTAAACAGTGAGTTTTCCGGACGATAGTTTTTGGCGACTTTCATGTAGGTCAGATAAGAGGTGACTTGATCATAAACACCAGTCAATGCCACGTATTGGTTGGTACCTGCGGCGCCACCCACAGCCCAGTTATACAGAGGGACATCTTTCGCTTTTGCTAAATACTCCGTCCAGACTAAACCATTCGAAAAGTGCCCTAAAAACCACGAATCTGCGTTCGGAAAAACCCATTGTGAGCCATTAAATAGATTACCAGTGTCGGACAGGCTATCACCAAAGGTGACAATACGATTGATGCTACTGGCTTGAAAAGCGTTGTCGTTGGTCCAGATTGAGTGGTTGTAAGAGAAGCGATTATCTGCGGCAAAGTAGGTGATGTCAGCGGCGTCATGTTGGATGTCGAGCGTCTGTTCGCAACGTTGTTTAATTTCCGATTGCGGGGCATCGCTGTAGAACATGTTTTTGAATGAAACGGAAGACCACCAATATCCGTTGATCGTGTAGTAATCACCATTCTCTTTCTTTGCCCACTTCCAGTCGGTGGCTGGGGAGTCATGAGAGGCATCGGTTCGATACCAACATCTAACATATGAATAGGTCTCTGAGCCTTGTGCACTGAGTACTTGTGCAGATGTAATCGATTCAGGTGTTGGTATTGAGTCTTCAGCGGCATAAGCGCCAAAAGGCAGGGCTAACGTGAGTATTAAAGCCGTATTTTTCATCACTGTATTCTCTTTTATATTTAGATGAGCCAAACAGAAACGCTGTTGCTTGATAAGTGGATAAGTAAATAACTGGTACGACCTATATATAAAGTCAATAATTAGCGTCAATACATTCAGGGTTGTGGTGTGTCGTTAATGGAATAAGCATCAAGTTATCAACGAGTTTTGGTTGAAAAACACCTGTTTCCAAACGGTTATTTGTCGAATAATTTTGGTTTATTGAGAATGTTGAATTGATATTTGAGTCGGGATATTGAAAGAACAATCTCATCAACCTTAGTTAAATGTTAATTTAATCAATTGCTTATGTTTTTTTCTCCTGATTCTGTTTGCCTGATGTTCATCGCACCTGTTTAATTCAAGTTCGCCATCACAAATATGAAGTCGTTACTTTCTGTTTTATAAAATCATCATCTACGGTTCTTTTACTCATCAGAGGTCTAATCTGTTTAAGGAAAGAGCATTGAAAAAGATATTAATTTGGACGATAGCCTGCCTATCCAGTTTTGGCGTATATGCCGGAACGAGCGCATCAGCATTAGAAGCCAGGGGATACACTGAAACGAAATACCCCATTATGTTGGTACATGGTCTGTTTGGTTTCGATACATTAGCGGGCGTTGACTATTTCTATGGCGTACCTGAATCCCTAACCAAAGATGGCGCGAACGTATATGTCGCTCAGGTCTCTGCAACCAACAGTTCAGAGGTCCGTGGTGAACAGTTACTCAGCCAAGTTGAAACGCTGTTAGCTGCAACAGGAGCAAGTAAGGTGAATCTGGTTGGTCATAGCCACGGTGGGCCTACGGCTCGTTATGTTGCGTCAGTTCGACCTGATCTTGTTGCTTCAGTGACCAGTATTGGTGGTGTACATAAAGGTTCTAAGGCCGCTGATCTCGTTCGAGGGAACGTATCTGAAGGCTCTGTCACAGAAGGTATCGCGGTTAAATTAGCAGGTGGATTAACGACACTGATTAACCTTTTATCTGGTGGATCGGATCTCGACCAAGACGGCCTCGCTTCTCTTGAAGCATTGACCACAGAAGGCTCGCTAGCCTTCAACCAGTTTTACCCTGAGGGCGTTCCGACGTCTGAGTGTGGCGATGGTGAGTGGCAAGCAAGTAACGGCGTTTATTACTATTCATGGACAGGGTCTTCCACTTTTACCAACCTTCTTGATCCTACCGACGGAGCGATGACAATCCTAGGCTTAGCCTTCAACGAACCTAATGATGGCTTAGTAGGAGCATGCAGCGCGCATTTGGGCAAAGTGATTGGTGATGATTACAAAATGAACCACCTAGATGAGATTAATGGGTTATTGGGAATTCACCACTTGTTTGAGACAGATCCTGTAACTCTATATCGTCAGCATGCCAATCGATTGAAGTTGGCTGGCTTGTAGTCTGCAAAGCCGTTTAACAAGAAAACAAGGGAAGTATGATGAAAAAGACCGCCATTTTGTCGATAATCACGATAGCCCTGATGAGCACAGCGGCGGTCTTTTTATATCTAAATAATCAAGATACACATACTGACGACGAACAACGCGTCTCCTCATTGAAAGTCACCTCTCAGCAAGATACCGACATCGATAACGCATCAGCAAAAGACATGATGGAATATTTCGTGTCAGGTAATACAGAATTAACCCTTGAAGATATTCGAGACAACGTGGCGAAACACCACGAACAAGCATCAACAACCGTGGTTGATGAAGCACTGTTTGCCAAATATCTTGAGTATAAGTCGGCACTGACATCGTTGGACGTGCAGTTCGGTACCACATCCATTTCCGCTGATGATCTACGTGCACTCAATCAAGCGCTCCTTGACCTCCAAGCTCAGTTTTTCAGTGAGAGCGAGATAAGTATTCTGTTTACGCACGACAACAGAATGAGAGAAATCGCCTTAGAAAAGTTACTTCTGAAACAGGAGGGATTAGAGGATGAAGAATACCAACAAAGACTCGAATCCTATCTATCTGAGCAACCTGATTATGTTCAGTCGAGTCACCAGAATCAGGTGTTACTCCAACAGCTCTCTAGCTCTGAAGGTCTCGATGAACAGGGTAAATACTTAAAGAGAAGCGAACTTGTCGGTGAAGAAGCAACCCAGAGACTTGAAGCACTTGATAAACAAAGAGCGGCCTTTGAAGACTCGTTAGAGGTCTACTTCGCAGAACGAAATGATGTCTTGAAAGATTCATTCCTATCAAAAACCGAACAACAAGAGAAGATTGCGCAACTTAGGACTGAACATTTCCTACCAGAACAGCTTAGAAGGGTAGAAGCGATTGAAAGAATTCGAGCGGCTGAATCTCGTCAGTAGTGTCTAAAAGCGAAAAACCAGCCATGATGAAGTGACCCCGTAAAG
>NZ_JBFRTU010000053.1:0-51132 GCF_041474275.1 Vibrio sp. 10N.222.52.B7
GTGGTTTTTAGCTAGGTCGATACCGCAGAAATAAGAATAATCAGACATGGTGCCTCCGATGCATTTAAGTACCACATAAGTGTGGCAGATCCTCGGTAGGGGGAATCCATGTCATTCGTTGATACCGCAATCAATCATCTAACCTTTTCATAGCTTTACGGTAAACATCGCTACGTTCGCGTTTTCCGACTGCTAAGACGGTTACAATGATGACATCGTCTTCAACTTTGTAGACGAGACGGTAGCCCGATTGGCGTAGCTTAATCTTATACATGTTGTCAGCTCCAGAGAGTTTTGAAGCCGGAATATGCGGGTTATCTAAACGCTCGATTAGCTTTTTCTTAAATTGTTGTTGAAGCGTTGAGCCAAGCTTTTTCCATTCTTTGAGTGCGCTCTTTTTAAAGTCGAGTTTATAGGTCATCAATATTTACCGAAATGCTCTCTTCAGATTCACGCTCTTTCGCAATAGTTAGTAGTTCAAGATCTTCGAGTCTGTCCATCATCATTTCGTACGCTTCGGCTGGTACGCAATAAAATGCTGGCTCATTTCGGTTCAGTACAGCAACAGGTTCACCGTAAGCACTAGTTGCAACTTTCATAGGGTTAGCTTTCAACTCAGTAATGCTTGCAGCAACATCGGCTAAAATTCTAGTGGTCATGTAATAGGTCTCTTAAGTGGTCTTTGTTTTGGTCATTTTAGCCTCAACCAAGAGGTATAACAAGTTGCTTAAGAATAATTCGCAACGCGTGGCATTTTTACTATGCGTTGGTTTATGTGTTTAAGGTATTATGCGGAGGCTAAGGTATTGGTTTGCTCACACCTTAGCAAGGCGTAAAGTGTCGATATCTTGGGATTATAGTTCTAGATATCTAATTCAAAATAGCTGCGTAAACCTTAATTTAGAGGCTCTTGAACCATGGTATTACTTATAGTTTGGTTGGCTATTTGGGTTTCTTCAGTCAAGCCACTTGCTTCTGTCGCCCGACGAACATACCGCATTAGAGTACAAAGTAGTTCGAATGGTTGGAAAAGTATTTTGTTTTTTATATTGGCTCACCTTACCTTTGTTCAACTATTTAGCTTTCCTGTAGATAGTTGGTTTTACTGGGTACTTCCAGTACTAAATGTTTTGTTTGTTATGCACATGCTCTTGCTCTTGGATTTGGTTCTAGATCGTTATAGTGTGGTTGATACTTCACGTTTTACCCATCGTTCAATTGCACCTTTTTTGGTGTCATGTAGTGCATTTATTGCAATGCTTTTCTACTCAGCTTATCTCAATGATGCAATACTGAGGGGAGTATGTATTGCTGCTCTCTCAATAGGTTTGACAGGGTTTCTAGTAACTTATAGAAATGTAAAATAGGGTCATACAGCTAACAGAGTATTTTAGGTTGATAAGAATCAACCCAACCAAACAGGGCGCCAATAACGGCGCCCTTTGTATTAGTTGGCAACGCTGTAAGTGTCGTAGTCGCGCAGTAAGAAGAGTGCGACACAGGTTGCGAGCATTGGCCAAGAGGCGAAGAATAGAAGGTTATTGAACGGGTCCATGTATTTTCCAAAAGAGGCGAAAGTTGAGCCTGCATGCAAGACCAAAATGGCTCCGTAGGTGTACTTTTTCCACATGCCTACAACGAATGCGCCTAAAAATCCGAGCTGCGCGACACCCAGAGCCATCATCGCATTGTTCGAGATGTCGATGCCGTAAAAGCCAGACAGTACTTTTGTCGCGTGCTCAGGGACAAGGATCTTATCTAAGCCCCAGAATAAGAAGACGATAAAAATGCCGATTCTCAGCAGTAGTAGGCTAGTCGCCAGTTTGGTTTGAAGTGTCTTTTCCATGATATCCCTTGTGATGCATTCAATGATGCGATGATTTAAATGTTCATCAAAGGAGACCCATAGCCTTCGCGTTTTCTTTCGCAGTTTTTTAGTGCCTTATGTAACAAGGAAATGTCTGGTTGGTTTGTTCCTCAACGTTATCGGACTCAAAATGCTGCTGCCTGAGTAAGCTGACAGTCAGGTTTATCGGCATCGGCTTATAAAAATAGAAGCCTTGGATATAGTCGACACCGAGCTTAGATAAGATTTTCACTTGGGATTCATACTCGACACCTTCGACGATGACTTGCATGCCTAAGGAGCGTGATAGTTGAAGCATGGACTCTAGCAAAGGGAGACCAAAGCTGGATTCGTCGGATATGTTTTTCACAAACACGCGATCGATTTTGAGAATGCTGAACGGGAACTGTCTTACGAAATCTAACCCTGCGTAGCCTGTACCAAAATCATCAATCGCGACTCTGACGCCCCTGTTCGATAGCTTGGTTAGGTTGTCTCTAATTTTGACCATGTCGGCATCAGAACATTCACCATATTCGGTTACTTCAAAAACCACCTGCTTGAGGATCTCAGGGTGTCTTTTAAAGATGCTGATCACTTTGTTAGAGAAGTTACTGTTAGACACTACGTTGCGGCTGATGTTGACGCTGATGTACTTTGAGTCGAACACATCTTGATTGCTTTTCAACGTCATTAATACTTTGCGCAGCACGAAGTAGGTGAGCTCCTCAATTAAGCCTAAGCTTTCAGCAAGCGGAATGAAAATAGCCGGGGAGACGTTACCTTCAATTGGGTCGTTCCATCGTAATAGTGACTCACAGCCGACGATCTCATTGGTGTTTTGGTTAACGATAGGCTGCATGTGAACATGAAGGTGTTGGTTTTTTAGCGCACTTGAAAGCGAATATTCTAAGCTGCGTTGGCTCTGCTTTTTATGCTTGATGGAAAGGAGAATAATGGTGGTGATTCCGGCCATCAAAAAGCCAAACCATAAATAACTCAACATGAAGTGAAGATAAAACTGATACCCAATGTATGAGGTGATGGTCAATGGGTAGGTGTTTGATTGTATCCGCACCTTGGCGATTGATGAGTCAATATCGGTAGGGTGGATATCTCTTTTGATCACTTCAACTTTGGCCTGTATTCCATGGCTGCTCAGGTTTGTTTCAACAAGGTCATAGATGAAGTGTGGCGGAATCATCAGGCTCACTCCGGCATCTTCTTTGTTCGAGAAAATGAGCATGATGGACTGAACTTGCGTGATGGCCGAGTTGGAATACGACAGGGTTGTTAAATTCGGGTCGTCATTGAGTCGCTGCCTGATGGTGCTGTATAGGCGAAATGAAACGTCACCATCGGTGGTTGAACAGTAAAATCGGTTCTGTTTATTGAATACCGCTGCTTCTTTTACCCAATCGGCTTCAAAAACGTTTTGTCGAAGCTGTCTAACGATCGCGTCGCATGACTGTTCAGGTCTAACTTCAGATAAAAAACGGTCGAACCTTGATTGGATCCCTTCTAACCTGGTTTCGACTAACCTTGATGTGTCTTCGGTTAATGTTTGGTAGTGATACGGTGTAAAAGGAATGAGCATTGCCATGGAAAAAAAGAAAGAGATGGCAAAGTAAAATGAAGTCTTGGCAATGTTTTGGTACTTGATATCCATAGTTGGAGAAGCGTTACCGATTTATGTGAGCATTCGATTTAATTTATAAAGTTAGCGTTTAGGTAGCAATATAAATAATTAATAGTGTGAGTGCAGGCACGAATTATTGATATAAATAATATGTTTTCTAGTTTTACCAGCAAAATCTTGATGTTATCTCGTTTTTTCTTGGTGGGGTTGATATGATTTTGAGCAAGTTTTAGCAGGTTAGCTATTGTTGCTTTACTACAATATGCGTCGATGAAAAGGATTTCGAATTGTTATTCAAAGAAAAACTATTGCTCTCAAATTGTGATTCAGTGAGGCAGTTAGACCGTTGTGAGTTACGAAAGAGATTTTTAATGGGAATGACGTTTGGAGATGGTGTAGTGCTGTCCCCGAACACATTGATTGATAACCCATGTTTTGATGAAGTCCTGATGCGGGCAAACCTTGTAAAATACTTAAATGAAGAAGGAGCTGGCAAACTAGTTATTAGAGGGTTTAACTTAGAGAGTAACTTTGAATTGGAGGAATATTTTGAAAATTTACCTGACAATTTCATTTTCTCAAGCTTTGAAGGGAATCCTCTTAAAGGGAGTTTAAGCAATCATCAGTTAGGTATTTTACGTAAGCGCTTGCGAGATACTCAGTTTGCACTCGACAGCATAATCTATCGTTCAGAGAGAGTCGCTTTACAGCAAGATGCTTTACAACATGAGGTATTTCGTCGTATCGACGATGACTCAGCATTGAACCATTATTTTGAGTCTGACGGTGATAGGATTCTATTTAAGAGCATGACCGACAAAGTGTATTCAAGATCAGACTGGTACAGTCAATCGGACATTTACTTCGGTAAAATTAGTTCAATAGAGTCTTTGAGGTTTAAGAGTGAGGTAATTAACCCTGCATACAACTCACTGTTTGCGACTAAGGGAGAAGGCTTTTTGTTAGACGACATAAAAATACTAAATAATGTTCCCGAGAAAATACTTGATGCAGGTGTTGTATACAAATCATTAAAAAATGAAATTGAGTTGATCCAATATCCTTACAAAGCTTTTGAAATAATTTCCACATTGGGCAGTGTAGAGTTGATGCAGCTTATAACTGATGAAGCCATGGGCTACATAGAAGACAAGCTCAAAGACAGTGCAGAGAAGACCATGACAAGACAGAACTGGTTTGGCATGTATCCAAAAATGCAAAAATATATGGGACTTGAAATAAAATGATTGAACAGTATTCAAACCCTTGGTTCAGCGTAGTCAAAGACGGTGTATTCCACTATGTCATAGAGCCAGATTCTGAAAATGGTGCTGTGGTGCTAGTAGAAACTAGTGACTCTTATATTTTTGTCTTGATACCTAGGATTGCTCACGGCAAAGAAAACCAAATTGAAGCCCCAAGAGGTTATGGGAAAGACCAACAGTCCAGCCTTGAAACTTCTATGAGGGAGCTGTTTGAAGAAGCTGGTTATTTAGTTGAGCCATCACAGGTAGAAAAACTTGGCTCTGTTAAACCTAATTCTGCCATTTTAGCTTCTGAAGTCGATATTTATTTAGCACAAGTTAGGGAAGAACAGCGCGTTAAAGAATGTGACAGCGAAGTAAATGGGATTGTGAACGTTGCCAAGTCAGATATTCGAAGGTTGATTTCTCGTGGTGAGATTACGGATGGATTTACATTGAGTGCTTTTGCATTACTTTGGAGCAAGTATCCACTATCTATTGAATCTTGAAATGGTCATTGAGGCTTAATCTTTTCCTATTACTTATGAACATCTCGTATAAACCATTATGAAAAAACTGATATCAGCACTTATAGCGGTGTGCTTCTCATTCTCTGCGTTGGCCGACGAAGGTGTTGTTGATTGCGAGAATGCGATGAATACCATCGAGATCAATCAGTGTGCGGCAATTGAGTTGGAATCTGCACAAGCGGAACTGGATAAATACCTTGCGGTCAGCTTTGAGCACAATGCTTACGATGCTGAGCTGGTGGCGTCAATTAAGAAGGCTCAGGAGAGCTGGCAGGCGTACATGACAGCACATTGTGATTCTGTGTACACCCAATGGCGTGAAGGTTCTATTCGAGGGGTTATGGCGCTTTCCTGCAAGATGACGTTAACCAAGCAGCGCACGCATGAGGTGTGGGTGAATTTCTTAACCTATATGGACAGCACGCCTCCCGTTTTACCAGAGCCTTAATTAGCGCCGTAGGCAGGTTTAAAATACGTACAGGACTGTGCACCTGCTTCAACCTTTGGCGGGCGAATAAGAAAGCGATAGGGGATTGCCTTACTCTTTCGTTCTTAGTTCTTAGTTCTTAGTCTCTAGCTTGAAGCATTACAGCTTGAAGTTTTACCTAGCAAGGATTCGATTTTGAATAATGTCAGTATCACGCTTATTCAGCTTGAAGTTGAATACAAAAACAAACAAAAGAATATAGATTCGGTCTCTGATCTTTTGCAAGCGGAGCCGTCAGTTGGCGATATTACTTTACTGCCTGAACTGTTCACGACTGGGTATATTTTTAATGAGGCTGAAGAAATTCATGAATTGGCTGAAGACTTCGCCGACAGCAGTACTATTGATTCATTAACGCAGCTTGCAGCGAAGCATCACACCTTGATTGTTGCTGGTATTGCCGAGAAAGATAGCGGCCAATATTACAACAGCGTCGTGGTTGTGGATGCTTCCGGTTTACGACACAAATATAGAAAAATCAGTCAAACCAAATTCGATAAGCAGTATTTCTCGAGAGGGGAGGAACGCCTCTCGTTTGAGCACAAAGGCTTAAAGTTTGGTGTCGCGATTTGCTTTGATATTTGGTTCCCGGAGATCATGAGAGGGTATCAGTCGGTCGACGTTATTCTTCACCCTGCCAACTTCGGTGGGCATCATAGTTTTGCCATTGCTCAAGCGAGAGCCTTGGAGGAAGGGTGTCACATGGTTACTTGTAATCGCCTCGGGCAAGATGTGGTTAATGCGTTTACCGCGGCTTATTGTGGTGGAAGCCGAGCCTACTCACCCAAAGGGGAGTTAGTGACTAAACTTAACGACAAGCAATCGGTAGAAACCGTGAGTATTCAAGATCTCTCGATTGCGCCGCAATACAATGGCGTTGATGTTGAAGATGAGATGCAGCAAATCACCGATCTGTTAAACCGCTAAACCGATAGACCGTTAAATCGCTAGAACAGAGACTAGCGCGGTATAAGATCGAAAAACGCAAGGTGATTAAGCCTTGCGTTTTAGCTTGGGAGCGAAGCGTTCTTAAGCTTGATCGTTCATTTGATTCAGATGCTCGACTGAATGGGCGTTTTTCATCCGCTGAGCTTGATGGATATTGACCATAAGGCGATTGAGCAGCTTTTGCAGTCGTTCAATATCCGGCAATTGTTGATTTTTGGCTTCGACTTCTAGTTCCAATGCCTGCTTAGAAAGCATGTTAAGGCCTAAGTTTAGTGACATGCCTTTAATGGAGTGCAGGGTGCGACAAAGTGGCTCCAACTCCTTCGCTAAATAGTATTCGATGACACGGTCAACCGACTGTTCGAACTCAATAATGGTTGAGTCGATGAGTAAGCTGAACCCTTCCGTGTCGTCTTTCAGTATGTGTATCACTTCTGAGTGGCTGATCTCTTCTTCCGTTAACCTCAGCGTTTCAATAGGCTTACGATGAAGCTCGACAATATTTTCATTCTCACTCGAACCTTCGGCTGCGGTTTGTTTCGGTAATCGACTTGAGAACTGTTGTAGGGCGTCGAAGAAACTCTCTTGCTGCAGAGGCTTGGTCAGAATATGGTCGACACCGGCTTGAATGAAGTTGTCATGCGCCTCACGGAATACATCGGCCGTATAAGCGAATATCAAGGTATCGAGTTTCAGCTTTTCGCGGATGTAATTTGTTGTCTCGACCCCGTTCATTTCAGGCATATGATTGTCCATCAAGATAAGGTCATATTGAGTGGTTTTGAGGCGTTCAATTGCTAGTTTTCCGTTCTCTGCATGATCGACATGATGGCCGAGCTTTTCACAAAAGCCCTGTGCAACAATGGCATTAATACGGTTATCTTCCACCAACAGGATACTTAACGAGTCATAACTGAGAGTTTCTGCATCGACTGTATGGGTTGCGATGTCTTTCGCTTTGCTTTCTTGCCATGTGATAGGCAGAGAGACTTGGAATTTTGTGCCAAGCCCAACAGCACTGGTTAATGTGATTTCTCCATTCATGAGGTTGACTAGGTTCTTGACGATTGCGAGGCCAAGCCCTGTTCCGCCAAACTTCCTTGTTGTGGAAGTGTCTGCTTGTTCGAACGAATTGAATACCTGTTCGTGCTTATCTTTCGGGATACCAACTCCGGTGTCTGTCACGGTCAGAATCAGTTGATTGTTGGGGCGATTGAGGTCAGCTTGAATGGACACATGACCCTCTTTGGTGAATTTGGTCGCATTGCCGCCCAAGTTGAACATGATTTGACGTAGCCTTGCACAGTCTCCGACGAGTTGGATGTTTTTCGGTATGTTATTTTCGATCAACAGGCGAATGCCTTTTTCATCGGCTAAGGGTTTTAGAGCGCTGCATACAGGCTGCATGACTTGAACAAAATTAAAGGGTGCCACATCTAGCTCAAGCTTGTTTTCTTCGACTTTTGAGAAGTCGAGAACGTCGTTGAGTATTGTCATCAAGTGGTGACCAGAATCGAGAATGATGTTGATGTTCTCTTTTGTTTCGGGTTCTTGGGTCTGGCTTGCAATGATTTGAGATATTCCAAGAACGCCGTTCATTGGCGTTCTGATCTCGTGGCTCATGGTAGACAGAAAATCGCCCTTAGCTTTTACTGCGGCTTCAGCTTTGGTTCGTTCGGCGATTAGCTCCCGAGTTTTCGCTCTCATTTCACTGTCATTACTGATCAAATTGTCTGTCATTTTTTGAAAGCTTTGTTTGAGATGAGCGATTTCGTCTTGGGTGTTTATATTCGAACTCAATTCCAGAGTTGCAGCACCTTGATCCAAATGGCCAGCGGCAACTTGGTTAGTGGCCTCAAGTAGGGTGTGTAATCTTCGATTAATACGCTTTGACGCCCACGCAGCAACAAGGAGTGATATGAACACGGAAAACAGTGTTCCGAGGATTAATATGTAGCTGGTTTGATTGGCTGAGTTCTCCGATTTTTCGACCCTGGTAATAATAAGTTGTTGTTCAATTTCAATGAATTGAGCAATCTCTTGGCGAATCTCATCAATCAATTTTTTTCCGGTTTGCTGCTGAGTGAGGTCGATGACACTTTGTATTTCAGCTTCGCCTTTATTGACAAGGCTGCGTTGATTGATCTCTTTCTCTCCAGACTGTTTCAGCCATGTTTTATGAATATCATCGATTCTATATAGGCGTTCTACTTGAGGTGGGTTATCACTCACTTGATTCGCAAGGGTTTGGAGTTTTTGAGGCCATACATCAAGAGCTAAATGGTAGGGTTCTAAAAAAACAGGATCACCCGTGATCAAGTAACCACGTTCAGCCGTTTCTATGTCGACTGTTAAGCTGAGAAGTTCTTGAGCCCGAGCGATGGCTTTATGTGTGTGTACAACCCAATTATTGTCTTTTACAACCGTTCGGGTGTTTTCATGGACAGAAAAAGCCACGATAAGCATCAAAGCGATAGGAATCAAAAAGCTGACTAATAGCTTTTTCTGTAGGGATATATTGTCAAACCAACCCGCGATCATAAAACAGCGCTCTCCATGTCGTTGTTATTCACTGTTAGTGTAGATGATCATTAGTCGTTAAGTGCGCAAATAGTTGCTGAGTGCGTAAATACATACTTTAGCGTGTAAGTTTCGCATATTAACGGCATTTTAGGGGCGATTAAGCGGCGTTATTATGTTTCAAAGACAAAAAAGCTAGCTCAATAAGCTAGCTTTCAACGGTGTGATGAGTGTGGCGAGTATTAAAGCGCTTTTACGCTGCTTCGTTCAACAAGAGTAGGTTCAAGTTCAACGACTTGCGGATAAGCATCTGGAGTTTGTAATCTACTCAAAAGCGTATCCACTGCGGTTTTACCTAAACGATGTTTTGGCTGGTGGACAGTGCTTAACGCGGGTGTCATGTACTTCGACAGGTGGATGTCATCGTAGCCAATGATAGACAGATCATTCGGAATCGATGTGCCATCTTGCGCCGCAGCGTGAATCACGCCCATCGCCATCATATCGTTACTGACGAACAAGGCAGACGGCATTTGACCACGAGTTTTCAATGTCTGATAAGAGTCAAAACCACCGTCACATTCAAAGTTGGATTCAACAATCCACTTAGGGTTGATCTCTAAATTGGCTTCTTCCATTGCTTGCTTGAAGCCTTGATAACGAGACGAAGCTTGATTACGGTGCAGTGGGCCAGTGATACAACCAATTTGAGAATGACCGTTATCTATCAAGTGCTTAGTTGCCATGTAGCCACCTTGGTGCGAGTTGTCTTGGATCTTATCGCTCGCAAACAACATAGGGCCCCAATCCATGACTACAACAGGCAGTTCTGGGTAGCGCTCGAATACATCGATATGTTCGCCTTCAAGGGTAGAACACATTAGCATCAGGCCATCGACTCGCTTTTGCAGCAAGGTATCGATAGAGGATTTCATGCGTTCGCTATCGCCTTCGGTGTTACACAAGATAAGGTTGTAGCCTTTTTCGTAGCAACGACGTTCCACACCTTTTACCACTTCGCCAAAGAATGGGTTGGTGGATGTGGTCACTAGCATTCCCAAGGTTTTGGTTTGCTTCATTTTCAAGCTGCGAGCTAATGCAGACGGCGCATAGTTGAGTTCTTTAGCCGCACTGTTAACACGCTCAGCAATCTCTTCACTGACAAAACGTGACTTGTTGATCACGTGGCTCACGGTAGACGTTGAAACCTTTGCAACCCGAGCGATGTCTTTCATTGTTGCCATATAAAATCCTTGTGGGAATCACTTTTCCACGTTGGGCGATATTCTGCCTGAAAACAGGGGCTTATGCTTGATATTTGTTGTTGCCGAATTTGAAGGCTTACATCCGTTAACTACGGTTTAGCTCAGGAGTTAACCCTTCAAATAGGTATCAAGCTAAGCCGACAGTTGTTCTGCCAAAAACGCATCGGTTTCAGCACGGCTTGGAATCGACGTTTGAGCGCCAAAGCGAGTCACTGAAATGGCAGCGGCAGCGTGAGCAAACTTAATCGCGCGTTCTAATGGCATGTCTTCAAGCAAGCCTGTGACTAATGCGCCATTGAAAGTATCACCAGCAGCGGTTGTGTCCGTAGCTTCAACGCGGAAGCCTGCGATTAATTCACCTTCGCTAGCTTCATTACCTTGACCACGATGACTCACCCAAACGCCTTTCGCGCCTAGCGTGATCATTACCGTTTCGATGCCTTTAGCATGCAGAGCCAACGCAGCCTGATGAGCAGACGCGTTGTCCGTCACGGTAATGCCTGTCAGCACTTCTGCTTCAGTTTCGTTCGGTGTAATCACGTCAACACAAGCAAGCAGTGAATCCGATAATGGACGAGCAGGAGCCGGGTTTAGAATGACTTGCGTGCCACTCTCTTTTGCTACTTTCGCAGCGTATTCAATGCCTTCAATTGGCGTTTCAAGCTGAGTCAGCAAGTATTTAGCGCCGCGAATCTTCTCTAGATGTGGTTCGATTTGGTCGCAAGTCAGCTTGTCATTAGCTTCTGCAGAAAGACAGATGCTGTTTTCACCCGTTGCGGATACTTGGATCATCGCGATGCCAGTTGGCGTGTTGTCTGCCACGATAACACCGTCGATGTTGATGCCGTCTTTAGCGAAGTCTTGACGAATGTTGATGCCGAATGGGTCGTCACCGACACAGGCGATGAAGCCGATATCTGCGTTTAATCGCGCAGCAGCGACTGCTTGGTTTGCGCCTTTACCGCCAGGGATGACCTGATAGTTACCGCCAATCAAGGTTTCACCCGGACGAGGGAACGAAGGAACTTGCAGTACGTGGTCAGCGTTAACGCTACCTAAAACAATCAGTTGAGTCATGATACGAGCCTTATGATATATCGTATTTGAAAATGCATGGGTCTTTCTCATGGTGTTGATTACTCGCCTTGTTAGCGGCTTATGAGAAACAGCGATGCACTGTCGGGTTTAGTTTTTATGTTAAGTCAGTGATCTAATGGGCTGATGAGTTAAGCAAAGCAGGGGATAGGGGACCCCTGCTTTATATCGCGTTACCTAGTAACTATTACTTAGCGATGATTTTTAGAGGTACTGGTACGTACTCGTCTACTGTTTCGCCTTTCAGTACTTTGTCTGCCATTTCGATACCTAGAGAACCGATTAGATCAGGCTGTTGTGCAACCGTTGCGCCAAGTAGGCCACGGTTAACAGCAGCGATGCCGTCTTCAGTGCCATCAAAGCCAACGATCATTACGTCTTTACCTGACGCTTGAACTGCGCGAAGTGCACCTAGTGCCATTTCATCGTTTTGAGCAAATACTGCTTGTACATCTGGGTTAGCAGCAAGCAAGTTTTCCATTACGTTCAGACCTTTAGTACGGTCGAAATCAGCAGGTTGGCTTGCAAGAAGCTCAAGGTCGCTGCCGTTTACTGCATTCATGAAGCCTTCACCACGTTCACGAGCTGCAGAAGTACCAGCAATACCTTCAAGTTGGATTACTTTCGCTTTTTCGCCCACTTTTTCCATGATGAAGTGACCTGCCATTTCACCACCGATTACGTTATCAGAAGCGATGTGGCTTACTACGTCACCACGGCTTGCACCACGGTCTAGTGTTAGTACTGGGATGTTTGAACGGTTAGCCATGCGAATTGCGTTAGACACGGCGTCTGAATCTGTTGGGTTGATCAGGATTGCCTTAACACCACGAATGGTTAGATCTTCAATGTTCGACAGCTCTTTGCTTGGGTCGTTTTGAGAATCCAGAACGATAAGCTTGTAGCCTAGCTCTTCAGCTTTCGCTTCTGCGCCATCTTTCATGGTTACAAAGAATGGGTTGTTCAATGTAGACAGAACGATTGCCATTGTATCTTGCACCTGTGCAGACACAGATACTGTTGTAGAAAGAAGAGCAGCAGAAATAAGAGTCGCTAATTTTTTCATGGTGTAAGTCCTTTGTGTAGGGGGAGCTAAGAGGTGAGTCCTAGCTCGTTGTTACATTATTTATAGATTCTAATATTTTAAGGTAAAACAGGGTGTTACTTGTATTAACCTAGAGTGTGAATAGGTTTTATTTGTTTTTGTTGTCGACCAATACTGCCAGAAGAATAACCACTGCTTTTGCAATCATCTGGTAGTAAGAAGATACGTCTAGTAGGTTTAGGGCGTTGTTTAGGAAGCCGATAATCAGAGCACCAATCAATGTGCCCATGATACGGCCACGACCGCCAGCTAAGCTTGTCCCGCCAAGAACTACGGCTGCGATAGCGTCTAGCTCATAACCCATACCTGCGGTTGGTTGAGCAGATGACAAACGCGATGCCACGATGATGCCTGCCACTGCAGCTAGCAGACCACAGATTGCGTAAACACCGATTTTTACTTTGTCTACGTCGATGCCTGATAGGCGAGTTGCTGATTCGTTGCCACCCAGTGCGTAAACGTAGCGACCAAAGCGTGTGTGGTTAAGTAGGTACCATACTGCTGCGAATACCACGACCATGATCCATACTGGAACCGGTACACCCATTGCGTAGCCAGTACCGAACCAAGCGAATGCGTCTGCTGTGTCTGTGAAGCCTGTTGAAATAGGACGACCATCTGTGTAAACCATGGTTACGCCGCGAAGTAGTGTCATGGTGACAAGCGTTGCGATGAAGGCTTGAACCTTACCCTTAGCGATAATCACACCACTAATCGCACCTAATGCTGCACCTGCTACAAGAGCGGTTGGTACTGCGATCATCACAGGGATTTCCATGCCAATCATGCTGGCTGCGAACGCACCACAAAGCGCCAGTACAGAACCAACACTCAAGTCGATACCCGCGGTTAAGATAACCAGCGTCATACCTACAGCGATAATTGCGTTAACCGAGGTTTGGCGCAGAATGTTTAGGATGTTGTCGACAGTAAAGAAGTTCGGGTTTAAGAAAGAAACGACAACAATCAGGAAGAGCAAAGCAATCAATGACTTTTGATCAATCAGCCACTCTTTGCTGATTAACGGTTTTTTCTTTGGAGCTTCAGTTGTTTTGCTCATGGTTTTAGTACTCATGCTGCGTCCTCGTTGATCTTTTTACCGACCGCACACGCCAGTAATAATTCTTGGTTTGCTTCTTTAGCATCAAATTCACCGCTTACACGGCCTTCATGCATCACCATGATGCGGTCACTCATTCCTAACACTTCTGGCATTTCAGATGAGACTAAAATGATGCTCATGCCGTCGGCTTTAAATTTATTAATGAGTTGGTAAATCTCTTTCTTAGCACCGACATCGACACCGCGCGTTGGCTCGTCGAGAATCAGTACTTTTGGTTTGGTCATCAAGCCCTTAGCGATAGCCACTTTCTGTTGGTTACCACCAGAAAGGTTGCCAATAATCTGTTCGCGCGTCGGGGTTTTGATGTTGAATAGCTTGATGAAGTCATCTACTGCAATCACTTCGTCTTTATGTTGGATTTGACCGCTCTTTGTTAGTAGGTCAAGTGAACATAACGACATGTTTTCTTTAACAGAAAGCCCTAGAACTAAGCCATCGCCTTTACGGTCTTCAGAAATGTAAGCAATGCCATTGGCCAAGCCGTCTTTCGGGCTTACAGGGTTGATGGTTTTATTTTCTAGGTTGATGACGCCGCGTTCACTTGGAAGGGCACCGTAAATCACTTTCATCAGTTCAGTTCGGCCTGCACCCATAAGGCCAGATACACCCAGGATTTCGCCGCGCTTTAGAGTAAAGCTCACGTCATGAACACCAGAACCCGTCAGGCCAATCACTTCAAGACAGGTTTCACCGTGGCTCTGCCCGATACGTGGGTATTGTTCGTCTAGCTTACGGCCAACCATCATTTCGATTAAGCCATCTTCGTCGGTGTCTTTAACTTCACACTGACCAATAAACTTACCGTCACGAAGTACCGTGATGTCGTCACAAATCTCAAAGATCTCTTTCAAGCGGTGAGAGATGTAAACAATGCCGCAGCCTTCAGAACGTAGCTCGTTAATTACCTTAAATAGCGACTCGGTTTCGGTATCGGTAAGCGCATCAGTTGGTTCATCCATGATGATGACCTTAGATTCAAACGATAGGGCTTTTGCGATCTCTACCATTTGTTGCTCACCAAGGCTCAACTGGCCTAAAGGTGTTTTCGAGCTGTGTTTCACGTTAAGGCGTTTAAGTAGCTTGTCGGCTTCTTGGTACATCTCGTTCCACAAGATACGACCCATGGTGCCCGTGATTTCACGACCTAAGAAGATGTTCTCGGCGATGGTCAACTCAGGAATTAGATTCAGTTCTTGGTGAATGATGCTAATGCCTGCTTGTTGAGAATCACGTGGCCCTTTAAATGCAGCAGGTTTTCCTTGGTAGGCGATAGTGCCGCCGTCCAAGTGATAGATACCCGTAAGCACTTTCATGAGCGTTGATTTACCCGCACCGTTTTCACCCATTAACGCCATTACGCGTCCTGGATAAACGTTGAGGCTTGCCTTATCCAGTGCTTTAACACCAGGGAAGGCTTTCTCAATTGAGCTAAGTTCTAAAATGGCTTGAGTCATGTCGGTTCCTTTACTCGGGGCCAGTTGTATTTGATTGTTCTGTCTATGTATTCTTTTGGTTCAGTGATGACACTGAGCTGTCGTTGCGTTTTGCTTGAGCTAAAAGGTTACGCCAGCTTGGAAAATAACATTTGCGTAGGGTGTGCATTCACCGGTGCGAATCACTGCACGGCTTTCATGCGTTCGCTGTTTGAATTCTTCATGAGTGATGTAAGTAATAGAAAGCGATTTGCCACAACGTGCTTCTTCTGTCTTGATCAAATCAATCAGCGCTGCGTGGTGCTCTGGGCTTACTTTCGCAAACTCTTCTGCAATCACAACGCCTTCGATTTGAGATTCATCCAGCATGGTTTTTACCGTTTGCTGAAAGCTAGGGACACCGTGAGTTAAAGCAAGATCAATACGAGTTACGTGGTCTGGAATTGGCAGGCCCGCGTCACAAATCGTGATTTCATCTGTGTGGCCAAGAGTCGCCACTAGGTAAGAGAGTTCAGAGTTTATTAGAGTACTTTTTTTCATATCACGACCTATCGAAAAATAACGCTTGATGGGTTGAGAACAACTCAAGAAAAGCCATCGAAACGTTTCGATAGTGATAATAGTGTCTGATTTATCATTTGCACGTTTGATTGTTTTAGAGTGTGATAATGATCATCGAAACGTTTCGATGGGGCGTTTTTTGGTGATCTTAGTCACCGCCATTGATTGCATAAATCCTTTATGTGGGTTCAATCGATAGCGCATATCCAAACTTACTGATGGTAATGATATGGACGTTTTGTGCTCTTAATCGCGCGAAGACATTGCGTAGGTTATAGACGACGTTAGCAAGAACATGCGGTGACGAGAGTTGCCCGTCCCAACACACATCAACAATATGCTCTCTTGAAATCGGTCTTCCCACATTTTCCAATAATAAGCAGAGCACTGCTAATAGGTGAGGGCGCAAAGTGATTTTGTTTCCTTGCTGATTGGTAATCGTTCGAGCGTCGATATCAATGATTAAGCCGTTGAGGTCTATTGTGTGGTTCATCGTGTTTTCTGTTCGTCTTATTCTGAATTGTGGAGATTGAGCAAAACTGGTCTGCTGTTCGAGCGGGTAACTATTTAAGTGTGCTAATGGTCGAAGTGGGCGGGTTAACTGACACGATCAGTGAGCCTATTACTTTTAAAGCCGAAGACAATACTTACCGATTAATTGCTGGTTACAAATTTAACCGCATTGTTTCGGTTGAAGCTCAATACACAGATTTTGGTGATATCGCCCTGAAAACGAAATCTGGTAATAAGGTTTTCACTTGGACACCTCAAATCTTTTCGGTAACGGCGAACCTCGGTTACACGTTTGATAATGGCATTCGTCCATTTGGCACTATCGGTCTGTCGACTATTGATCTAGACATGAAGCTTGCTGGTGGCTCTCGCCCTTCAGGAGATGGTTTTGATGATTCGGGAGATGGCATCCGTATGGGTGTTGGTGTTGGTGTTGGATATACGCCACCTACAATGTCTTCGTTGAGCTTTCGCTTAGCATACGAAGCCGATGCTTTTGATATCGAAGATTACGAAAACGGACACAAGACAGAAGATACTGTTGTTCTGGATTCTTTCTACTTAGGCGCAATGTACACATTCTAAGTTTCACACTTTGTTGAACGGTAAATCGGTTTCTAAATGGGGCGTCGGTTGGCTCAACCCGTTTAACTAAAGTGGAAGGCCGCAGTTTTTGACTGCGGCTTTTTTATGTTTAACTCTAGGCTTCACGAATATGAGCGGTGACAGACACGATGGCATGGTCGGTACTGAATTGGTCATGCTCGAAGCTTGGATTAATCAGGTGATGGTCTAACACTGTGTAGCTAGAGATCTCCATTAAGCTTGAAGAGTTCTGACAATCAAACTCGTTCGACATCAAAATGTAGTCCAGTACAGACCCAGAAGCGCCGTAGTAATGGGTTGGCTTACGCTGTTCAAGCAAGTCTTCTTCATGCAGTTGATGATAAAGATCCCAGCTGTCTTTCAATTGAAAGTGGGATAGCCAATGCTTGCTGTTTTCGTCTCGGTTGATTGAGTAACTCAACAGCCCTTTAAACTCATCATTAAACAGTGGCTTATTAAAGTCACCCATTAACACAACTGGCTGGTCGGTCTGGTAGCGTTGATGGGTGATGTATTGGTGCAGCATCTGAGCTTCTAGACCGCGTTGGACACTCGATAGCCAAGAACCAAGCTGTTCTTGGTGAAAACGAGTGAGCGTGTCACTTTGTGGTTTTGCACCTTGCTGAGTGTTGTTCGCATCACCAGATTCTACCTTTGGTTCTGTCGGACGTTGTGATTTGAAGTGCACCACATAACAGTCGGTTGAACCTAAATGGGGTAACGTAATCGTCGCGTGAACAGGCGTTCTGTTGAATGAGAATTTGTCGTCAAGGTTGAATGCTGTCAGTAACTTCGAATCTGGCGCAACAGGCTGTACGTTTTCAATCGGGTAACGGGAAGCGATCCCAACGACAGGTGAGGTGTATAGGTAATCATCTTCAACGTGTGCGCTATCGACCACTGCAAAGTATGGATACCCTAACTCGTTCATCAATTGCTCTAAAGACTGCGGGCTAAATATCTCTTGGAAGCCAATCACATCGCAATCTAACGAACGAATCGCTTCAGCCATCCAATGTTGCTTCTTCTGCCATTCTTCAAAGCTGTAGATGTTCTCAAAATCATAATAAGCATTCGGTGGCTCGAGATAGTTCAGAAGATTGAACGTTGCGAATGTTATTTGGTTTGGTTTGTTCAAAGTGTCATTCCATTTAGACCTAGGCTGCAAGGATACTCCAGTAAAAGTATAGTTTGTTGATTATTTAGAGCCTAAATTTCACTTTAGAAGCCAACCAAAGGAATCTAAGCCGTGGAGGTTTGTGTCATTCACGCTAAGCAATCTTAGT
Organism: Vibrio sp. 10N.222.52.B7; assembly: GCF_041474275.1. Lineage (NCBI taxonomy): Bacteria > Pseudomonadati > Pseudomonadota > Gammaproteobacteria > Vibrionales > Vibrionaceae > Vibrio > Vibrio sp. 10N.222.52.B7. Next base: position 18,202 of record NZ_JBFRTU010000053.1, read on the forward strand.
GCTTCTGCCTTCCCCCGAGCTTTCCAACGCCACCAAGCTAATCAACTCAATCAAAGCTCACTGCATCCAATAACTTCGAGCTGTGACGAGTTAATTGTAAATAAACCGTCAGAGATAGAGTGCTGATGGTTTTATTAGTTATTACATGATGTTAGATTTGAACCTATACTTGATTTAACGGCATGCATTCAAAGCCGATAAATCAACTTGAATATAGAATTCATGACATTTGAAGGGAGAGTCAAATGGGAACAGTTTTTCGACGCAAAGCCTCGCAACGCACTCAGTTTTTCAGGTTTAAATTGAAGTCATGTGCAATCATGTTGCCGCTTATTGCTTTACAACCCTCCGTTACTTACGCTTCTGAAACTCAATCAACTCCTGCTGTCACCGTTATTGAAACCACACAACTGGTTGGTTTTGGTGAAGCAAAATATCCAGCCGATTTCACTCACTTCGATTACGTTAATCCTGATGCGCCAAAGCAGGGCAAAGTGACCTATGGCAGCATAGGTACGTACGATAGCTTTAATCGATTCGGTTCCCGCGGCGTTGCTGCAAGTTATACCGGAGAGATTTACGATACCTTGATGTTTTCTCCGAGTGACGAGATTGATGCGTACTATCCATTGATCGCTTCAAAGGTTCGCTACTCCAGTGATTTCACTTGGATGGAAATCGACATCAACCCAAATGCTAAATTCCAAGATGGCGAGCCTATCACTGCGCATGATGTTGCCTTTACTTTTGACAAGTTCTCAACCGAGGGCGTGCCTCAGTATCGTGTGTATTACAAAGAGATTAAGTCAGTAAAAGCGGTCTCTGATTTGGTTGTTCGTATTGAAATGAACAGTCCAAACCGCGAAAAACTGTTTAGCTTCGCGCAAAGCACTCGTGTATTGCCGAAACATTTCTGGAAAGACAGAAAACTGTCTGAGCCTCTAAGCGAACCACCAGTAGGTAGTGGTCCCTATAAGATCATCAGCTATAAATCTGGGCAAAGTGTTACCTACGGCCTAGATGAAAACTACTGGGCAGCAGACCTACCAGTCAATGTTGGTCGCAATAACTTCAAGCAAGTGCAGTACGATTACTATCGCGATGACACCGTAATGCTCGAAGCCTTCAAAGCAGGGGAGTTCGATCTTCGAACCGAGAACTCGGCTAAGTTCTGGGCCAACTCTTACACGGGCGCAAACTTCGATAAAGGCTACATCATTAAAGAAGAGATCAACCATGAGAAGCCTGAAACGACTCAAGGTTTTGTCTTCAATATTCAATCTCCAGTGTTCTCTGATCCTAAAGTTCGTGAAGCGTTAACGTACGCGATGGACTTTGAGTGGATGAACAAGAACATGTTTTATGGTCAGTACAAACGGACTCGTAGTTACTTCCAAAACACTGACTATGAAGCGAAAGGCTTACCAAGCGAAGCTGAAGTTGAGTTGTTGTCTCAATACAAAGACCAAATTCCACCGAGAGTTTTTACTGAAGAATTCCAGCCATCAGTCACCGATGGCAGTGGCCGTATTCGTAGCCAAATGCGCACAGCTTTCAAATTGCTGAAAGAAGCGGGTTGGGTGCTGAAAGACAAAGTGATGACCAACGAAAAGACCGGCAAGCCGATGTCATTTGAGTTGCTGATTTACAGCCCAACCACCGAGCGTATCGCAACACCGGTTCAAAAAAACCTGAAACGCATGGGTATCGAGATGAAGATCCGTACCATCGATACCACTCAGTACATCAAGCGCTTGCGTGATCGTGATTTCGACATGGTGTCGTCTTCATTTTCCGCAAACCCTTATCCTAGCCCGAACTTAATGATTGTTTGGAACTCTAACTACATTGATTCTACTTACAATACTGCAGGTGTGATGGATCCAGTGGTTGACGCATTAACAGAAGAAATTGCGCGTAACCAACAGCACCCTGAAAAGCTTCTTACACTAGGTCGTTCACTAGACCGAGTATTGCAGTGGAATTTCTACAACATCCCGCAATGGCACGTTGGCGAGTATCGCGTAGCAATGTGGGACAAGTTTGAGCGTCCAGATGTATTGCCTAAATACGATTTAGGTATCGATACATGGTGGATTTCAGAAGAGAAGGCGGCTTTGCTTCCTGAAAAACGTCGCTAGGAGTTAGTTAGCATGGCCGCGTATATATTTCGACGTTTATTGTTGGTGATCCCCACGCTGTGGGCGATCATCACCATCAACTTTTTCATCATCCAGATAGCGCCTGGAGGCCCGGTAGAGCAAGCTGTTGCTCAATTAGAAGGGCATAACTCTGGCATTATGGAGCGTTTTTCTGGTGGTGGACAAGAAGTTGATTTAAGTGAAAGTGATCAAGCGTCTGCCAGTGGCTATAAAGGCTCACGCGGGCTTGATCCTGAAGTGGTTGAAGAGATCAAAAAGCAGTTTGGGTTTGATAAACCGATTCACGTTCGCTACTTCGATATGTTGAAAAACTACGCGACCTTTAACTTTGGTGAAAGCCTGTTTAAGGGTGGTAACGTGATTGATTTAATCATCGAGCGTTTACCTGTCTCCATTTCCTTAGGGTTGTGGAGTACGTTAATCATCTATGTGATTTCGATACCCTTAGGCATTATGAAGGCGATACATCACGGCTCTCGCTTTGATATTTGGTCGAGCGCGGTGGTGATTGTCGGCTACGCGGTGCCGGGCTTCTTGTTTGCGATTATTCTGATTATCTTGTTTGCAAGCGGTAACTACTTCAGTTGGTTCCCATTGCGAGGGCTTGTGTCGAGTAACTTCGACCAGCTCAACTGGTATCAGCAAATTGGCGACTACTTCTGGCACTTGGCGTTGCCCATTTTCGCCATGGTTATCGGTGGATTCGCCACGCTCAGCATGCTGACCAAAAACTCCTTCCTTGATGAAATCAATAAGCAATATGTAGTGACTGCGAGAGCGAAAGGCTTGGACGAGAGCAGTATTCTTTATAAGCACGTTTTCCGTAACGCCATGCTGATCATTATTGCGGGTTTCCCAAGCGCATTTATTAGTATTTTCTTCACGGGTTCTATGTTGATTGAAGTGATGTTTTCACTCGAAGGAATTGGTCTGCTTGGCTTTGAATCAACCATTCAACGTGACTATCCCGTGGTGTTCAGCTCTCTCTATATCATGACCTTGCTTGGCTTGGTGCTGAGCATTATCTCCGACCTGACGTATACCTGGGTTGATCCTCGAATTGATTTTGAAGCGCGTTAATGGCGAACGAATAACAAGGTATTGATAATAAATGTTTAACAACCCTTTAGCTGAAGCTCGTTGGTTACGTTTTAAAGCAAACAAGCGTGGTTTTATCTCCCTTTGGATATTTACCATCTTGTTTGGCTTGAGCCTGTTCGCTGAGATCATTGCCAATGATAAACCACTCTTGGTTTCTTATGATAATCAGTGGTTTGTGCCTGTTATCAATGAATATGCCGAGACGGAGTTTGGTGGTGAGTTTGAAACCGAGGCCGACTACAAAGACCCGTATGTTATCGAGCTCATTGAAGACAACGGTTACATCGTGTGGCCAATCATTCCGTTTAGCTACGACACAATAAACTTCGATATTTCAGGTGCGGTGCCATCGGAGCCCGATTCGGTGAACTGGTTAGGGACTGATGATAAGGGGCGAGATGTATTAGCTCGTATCATTTATGGCTTCCGTATTTCCGTTCTATTTGGTTTTATTCTGACCATTGTATCGAGCGTGATTGGTGTCGTGGTTGGCGCAACACAAGGCTACTACGGTGGCTGGGTTGATCTATTCGGACAACGCTTCATTGAAGTCTGGTCTGGTATGCCGACCCTGTTCTTGCTGATTATTTTGTCGAGTTTTATCGAGCCGAATTTCTGGTGGTTGCTGGGGATTATGGTGCTGTTCAGCTGGATGAGTTTGGTGGGCATTGTTCGCGCCGAGTTCTTACGTTGTCGTAACTTCGACTATGTACGCGCGGCACAAGCGATGGGCGTCGATGATAAGCGCATTATGCTTCGTCACATGTTGCCAAACGCTATGGTTGCGTCGCTAACCATGATGCCGTTTATCTTGTCTGGTTCGGTGACCACGCTGACGTCGTTAGATTTCTTGGGCTTTGGTCTTCCTGCGGGGTCGCCCTCGTTAGGCGAGCTTCTGGCGCAAGGTAAAGCCAACTTACAAGCGCCTTGGCTTGGTATTTCCGCATTCGTTGTACTTTCACTGATGCTTACGTTACTGGTCTTCGTTGGTGAAGCGGTGCGTGATGCTTTCGACCCGCATCAACAGAAGTAAGGATAGGTTATGACTTCAAATACAACGCCTGCTTCTCCGGTTTTGACCATAGATAAACTGTCTGTCGGTTTCGGGCGAAAAAACTCGATAGAGCAAGTGACACAAGATGTCTCTTTAGAAATATACAAAGGTGAGACATTAGCGCTGGTGGGTGAGAGTGGTTCCGGAAAATCGGTCACGGCTAACTCGATTTTAAAGCTGTTACCAAAAGGCTCGTCTCATTACTTAAACGGTAAGATCAATTTCTCTGGCACCGATATTCTGAGTTGTTCTGAAAGACAGCTACGTGGGATTCGTGGTGGTCGTATTGGAATGATCTTCCAAGAGCCTATGGTTTCCCTAAATCCGCTTCATCGAATTGGAAAACAGCTTGTTGAAACCTTAGCAATTCATTGTGGTATGCGAACCAACAAAGCACAAGCCTTGGCGATAGAGTGGCTTTCAAAGGTTGGCATTCGCTATCCTGAGCAAAAGATTTCAGCCTATCCGCACGAGCTATCTGGTGGAGAACGCCAGCGCGTGATGATCGCGATGGCACTGATCAATGAACCAGAGCTGCTTATTGCTGATGAGCCGACAACGGCTTTGGATGTATCGGTGCAAGCGCAGATCCTCGACCTTCTAAAAGACCTGCAGCAAGAGCTGGGTATGGCAATGCTTTTCATTACTCATGACTTGAGTATCGTTCGTAAGATTGCCGACAGAGTAGCAGTAATGAAAGATGGTCGCTTGGTCGAAAGTAACGACTGTCATACCCTGTTTAACGCGCCTGCTCACCCTTACACTCAAAAACTTATTAACTCTGATCCGAAAGGTTTGCCCGTTCCTGTGTCACCCGAAAGCAAACCGCTACTCGATGTAAATCAACTTCGTGTTTGGTTCCCGATCACGGGCGGTTTATTCAAGCGCACCATTTCTCATGTTAAAGCTGTGACCGACATGGAGTTCACTTTGAAGAAAGGGCACTCAATCGGTTTGGTTGGCGAAAGTGGTTCTGGTAAATCGACGACCGGTATGGCGATACTTAAGCTGGTAGATAGTGAAGGGTCAATCACCTACTCGAGTGAACAGCTTCAAGGTTTAGATCGAAAACAGATGCTTCCGTTTAGAAGCCGTATGCAAGTAGTCTTTCAAGACCCGTTTTCTGCGCTAAACCCGAGAATGTCGGTCGCTCAGGTGATTGGCGAAGGTTTGTTAGTGCATCAACAATTGGATGAGCACGAACTCGACCAACGCATCTGTGACGTAATGAAAGAGGTTGACCTCGATCCTGAAACGCGTCACCGTTACCCAAATGAGTTTTCTGGCGGTCAAAGGCAGCGTATTGCGATTGCTCGTGCTTTGATTTTAAAGCCAGAGTTTATCCTGCTCGATGAACCAACATCGTCATTGGACAGAACCGTTCAAGCTCAAGTATTGGATTTGCTGAAGTCACTTCAAGAAAAGTATGGCCTGACCTATTTGTTTATCAGTCATGATCTGAATGTCGTGAAATCCTTGTGTCATTACACCATCGTCATGAAAGCTGGCGAGGTAATAGAGAAGGGCGACACTGAGACTTTGTTTGGTAATCCGCAGCATGAATATACTAAGCAGTTGGTGAGTCTTTCGAATGTTGGTGGTGTTTTATAACGCAGAGGGTTTGTTTAAAACAAATGGGCTCTGGTTGAATTCAACATGGTCATTTCGTTGTTTTAAGATTACACTGCGCCCAATATTTCAGAAGTACATACTTAGGTAGAGGTCACCATGGACCAAGAACATTACGAAGACGCTGATTACGAAGGCCAAGAGCTGGGCGAAGAAGGCGAAGAGATTGAAATTGAAGCAATTGGTATTGATGTTTCATCACAGCCAATCGAGCTCTACAAAGTGTTTAAAATTGCTAACCTAGTGAGTGGTGGCGGTGAAGCTAAACACATCATCTCTGAAGGCTACGTAGCGGTAAATGGTGAGCTAGAAACCCGTAAGCGTCGTAAAATGTACGATGGCGACTTCTTTGAATTCAACCAAGAATACTATGTAGTGGTGTGTGATCAGCCAGTACAAGAAGAATCAGAAAAGCCGAAAAAGAAAGAAACGCCTAAAAAAGAGAACAAGGCGAAGAAAGGTCAGTCTAAAAAGGATTCTAAGAAGAAGGAATCTAAGAAAAGCAAAGCAGAAATGCTAAGCGCAAAGGCTGAACCAAAGAAAGAGAAAAAAGAGAAGAAACCGAAAAAGAAAGCGGATACGCCAAAGCCAACACGTGATGACAAAAGCGGCCGTAATTCGATTGAGTTCTTTTAAACTACAGTTCTAAACGACTGCTCTAAACTGCTTTTCTAAAACGAATCTTTTAAAACTATTCGTTTGAACATCAAGCAACGTTAGACCTAGGTTTTACGTTACGCAGATATCAAAAGGCTCACTAGTTAGTGAGCCTTTTTTGTATTTGTTTGCTAGCACAGCTAACGGCCAATAACGCTTATTCTCAGTGTCTTGTGTGAGAAGAAGTTAGCTCTGATGCACGTAACTGAGCAACGGCTTTCGCTAGTTCTAGCTGAGCTTGTGCAAAGTTAATGTCTATGTTGCCCTTGTTGATGTTCTCTAGAGCGGCATATTTCGCTTCTTCTGCGCGAGCGCGGTCAATGTCTTTACCATGCAAGGCCGTGTCGGCTAATAACGTAACCACATCCGGCTGAACTTCCAGCATCCCACCAGAGACATACAGCACTTGGCCTTCTGATTTAGGGTCTGTAACAAACACGGTTACGCCCGGTTTGATCTTACTGAGAAGCGGGGAGTGACCGGGGCGGATCCCCAGTTCACCGTCAGCGCCAGAAACGGCTAGGGCATACGCTGGACCTGAAAACAGCGTACCTTCCGCACTTACAATATTAAGTTGAAATGTATTATCTGTAATTCCGATAGCCATGGTGCACCTGCCTCTTAGAGTGATTTTGCTTTGTTAAGCACTTCGTCGATAGAGCCACAGTACAAGAACGCTTGCTCTGGGATATCGTCATATTCACCGCTCAATAGACCTTTAAAGCCTCTTAGTGTTTCGCTTAGCGGTACAAAGACACCTTTCTGACCGGTAAACACTTCGGCTACGTGGTAAGGCTGCGTTAAGAAACGTTCAATCTTACGAGCGCGAGATACGGTCTGTTTGTCTTCAGTAGACAGCTCATCCATACCAAGAATCGCGATGATGTCTTTTAGCTCTTTGTAGCGTTGCAGCGTTGTTTGTACTTTTTGTGCAATGTCGTAGTGCTCTTGGCCTACGATCAGCGGATCTAACTGACGTGACGTTGAATCTAACGGGTCAATCGCAGGGTATAGACCCAGTGCCGCGATGTTACGAGACAGTACAACGGTCGCATCTAAGTGAGCAAAGGTTGTTGCTGGCGATGGGTCAGTCAAGTCATCCGCAGGTACGTATACTGCTTGGATAGAGGTGATAGAGCCTTGTTTTGTTGACGTGATACGCTCTTGAAGTACGCCCATCTCTTCAGCCAGTGTTGGTTGGTAACCTACTGCTGAAGGCATACGACCTAGCAGAGCTGATACTTCTGTTCCCGCAAGCGTGTAACGGTAAATGTTATCAATGAACAACAGTACGTCACGACCTTCATCACGGAAGCGCTCAGCCATAGTTAGGCCTGTAAGTGCTACACGTAGACGGTTTCCCGGTGGCTCGTTCATTTGACCGTAAACCATGGCTACTTTGTCTAGTACACCTGCTTCTTTCATCTCGTAGTAGAAGTCGTTACCTTCACGAGTACGCTCACCTACACCGGTAAATACAGAAAGACCTGAGTGGGCTTTGGCGATGTTGTTGATAAGCTCCATCATGTTGACGGTTTTACCTACACCAGCACCACCGAACAGACCAATTTTACCACCCTTAGCGAATGGACAGATAAGGTCGATAACCTTAACGCCTGTTTCTAGAAGCTCAGTGCTGTTTGCTTGTTCTTCATAAGAAGGGGCTTCACGGTGAATCTCGTAGTTTTCTTTCTGACCGATTTCACCACACTCATCGATAGGTTGACCAAGCACGTTCATGATACGGCCTAGCGTTTCTTCGCCGACAGGAACCGTGATTGGAGAGCCTGTGTTTTCAACCGTTAGGCCACGACGTAAGCCATCTGACGTACCCATTGCAATACAACGAACGATATTGCTACCCAGTTGTTGTTGTACTTCCAATACTAACGAGCTTGCTTCGTCGCTAGTCACTTTCAATGCATCATAAACGCGTGGGCTGTTGCCGCCGCTGAACTCGACGTCAACCACCGCGCCGATTACTTTAACTATTTTTCCAACACTCATTCTTAAATCCTCAAATTCTGTTCTTGACCCAGTCTTTTCTAGCCCTAGACAGCTTGGGCACCTGAGACTATTTCACTCAGCTCTTGGGTAATGGCAGCCTGACGCGCCTTGTTGTAGACCAACTGCAAGTCATCAATGAGTTGGCCTGCGTTATCAGTCGCCGCTTTCATAGCGACCATTCGGGCTGCTTGCTCACAGGCAATGCTCTCAACAATGCCTTGATACACTTGCGATTCGATGTATCGATGTAACAGTTCTGAGAGTATGTCTTTGGGTGCTTGCTCATAGATGTAGTCCCAACGACGCGCTTTTTTAGGCTCACCACCTTCCTCAGAATCCGAAGGGTGGGGGAGCAACTGCAAGGTCGTTGGCGCTTGAACCATGGTGTTGACGAACTGGTTGTAAACGAGATACAAGCTATCGATTTTACCTTCGTCGTAATGCCCGAGCATCGCATTCACCGTACCTAAGATGTCTTCTAACTTAGGTGTATCGCCAAGACCTGACGTTTGTGCAATAACGTTGCCGCCGCGTTGGAAGAACGAGATAGCCTTAGATCCCACTAAGGTTGTTTCTACCTCGACTCCCTTGGTGCGCCATTGCTCCATTTCTTCTAACACTTTCTTGAACAAGTTTGAGTTCAAGCCACCACACAAGCCGCGATCGGACGAGATAATGATGTAAGCGACACGCTTAGGTTCACGCTGTTGCAGGTAAGGGTGCTGGTACTCCAGGGAACCCGATGCAACATGAGAGATAACTTTTCGCATGTTCTCGGCGTAGGGGCGAGTTAGCGTCATGTTGTCTTGAACCTTGCGCATCTTACTTGCTGCAACCATTTCCATTGCGCTAGTGATTTTCTGAGTGTTACTAACACTGGCTATCTTGGTGCGAATTTCTTTAGTACTTGCCATAATCTGCTCCTATTTGTTTTGATTTCCAGCTAACAAACCGGAGCACTTACCAAGCTTTCATCCCAACAAAACCTTCTAGGATCTCTTTAAGAGCACCGTCGATTTCGTCATTGTAATCGCCTGTCGCGTTGATTTTTTCGAACAACGCAGGGTTCTGACCTTTGGCATAAGCAATCAGCTCTTCTTCAAAACGGGCAATGTTGTTTAGCTCAACACCGACCAAGTAGCCTTTCTCTGCTGCGTAGATAACCGTTGCTTGCTCAGCGACTGACATTGGAGAGTATTGTTTTTGCTTCATTAATTCGGTAACACGCTCACCATGGTCTAGCTGTTTGCGCGTCATCTCATCTAAGTCAGAAGAGAACTGAGCAAAGGCCGCCAGCTCGCGATATTGAGCTAATGAAGTACGGATACCACCAGACAGTTTCTTGATGATCTTGCATTGCGCCGCACCACCCACACGAGATACCGAGATACCTGGGTCTACTGCAGGACGTAAGCCTGAGTTAAACAATTGGGTTTGAAGGAAAACCTGACCATCGGTGATTGAGATTACGTTGGTTGGTACAAACGCTGATACGTCACCCGCTTGAGTTTCAATGATCGGAAGCGCCGTTAATGAGCCAGTTTGACCTTTCACTTCACCGTTAGTGAACTTCTCTACATACTCTGCATTCACTCGTGCTGCACGTTCTAGAAGGCGTGAGTGAAGGTAGAATACGTCGCCAGGGAAGGCTTCACGACCCGGTGGGCGTTTCAATAGCAACGAGATTTGACGGTAAGCAACGGCTTGTTTTGATAGGTCATCATAGATGATCAGTGCATCTTCACCGCGGTCACGGAAGTATTCACCCATGGTGCAACCCGCATAAGGGGCTAGGTATTGAAGCGCTGCAGACTCTGATGCTGATGCCACGACTACGATGGTGTTTTTAAGCGCATCGTGGTCTTCGAGTTTACGAACCACGTTAGCGATAGTGGAGGCTTTTTGGCCAATCGCTACATACACACATTTGATGCCAGAATCTTTCTGATTGATGATCGCATCGATAGCTAACGCTGTTTTACCCGTCTGACGGTCACCGATGATAAGTTCACGTTGACCACGACCGATTGGCACCATGGTATCAACCGCTTTATAGCCAGTTTGAATTGGCTGATCAACAGACTTACGTTCGATTACACCGGGTGCAATCACTTCTACAGGGTCGAGTCGGTCACAACTTACTGGGCCTTTGCCATCGATTGGCTCGCCTAATGTGTTCACAACACGGCCAAGAAGACCGTTACCGACGGGGACTTCCAAGATACGACCTGTACCTTTCACTTTCATACCTTCAGATAGGTCAGTGTAGGGGCCCATAACCACCGCACCTACTGAGTGCGTATCGAGGTTAAGTGCGAGTGCGTATTTGCCACCTGGTAGCTCAATCATCTCGCCTTGCATAACATCAGCAAGGCCATTGATTGTGATGATGCCATCACGAACCGATACGATAGTGCCTTCATTGCGAGCCTCGGTGCTCACATTAAATTTCGAGATGCGTTCTTTGATTAGATCGCTGATTTCATTTGAATTTAATTGCATAATTGTTACCTATCTCGCGTGAAGTTGATGAGCCAATCGGTCAATTGATGTGTTTAAAGAACCATCGATAACGGTTTCACCCGCCTTGATGACCATTCCACCTACTAACGTGTCATCAATAACCTGCTTCATTTCAACCTGACGCTCTAATTTCTTCTCAAGTGCAGCTGTTAGTGACGTAACTTGATCTTGTGTCAGCATTTCTGAACTGGTGACAGTGACAGGCACTACACGTTCATGTTCGTCCTTTAGCTCGCAGTACAATTCAAACAGGTCTCTTACAACAGAAAGGCGGCCGTTCTCGGCCAAGACTCGAATAAGATTAATGACGTGGTCATCAACGAGTCCTTGGCAAATATGAATGATGAGGTTTGCCAGCTCTTCTGTTTGGTGTGTAGAAGCACCTTCTGCTGAAGAAATCTGACTAGCGATCGTTTCTTCTTCCGCGACAGCCACAAGAATGGACAGCATTGAGTGCCACTCTTGTAACTGGTTTTCACCTAAAGCAAATTCAAACGATGCTTTGGCGTAGGGATGAGCAATATTGGTGTAATCTGACATATTGCCTCTCCTTAGAGTTCGCTAATCATTTGGTCAACTAGCGCTCGGTTCGTTGCGGAATCTAGGTTTTTGCTAATCAGTTTCTGTGCACTTTGAATTACTGCGTCTGCCATATCTGCCTGAAGTTCACGGCGTATCTTTTGGCGTTCGCCTTCTAGCTCAGCTCTACCTTGTTCTAAGATGCGTGCCTTTTCTTGCTCGGCTTCTTGTTGCGCTAAGCTGATGATTTCATTGCGGCGTTTTCGGCCCTGTTCAACCAGTTCAGTCACATCTTTTCTTGCATCTTCGATGAGTTGCGCGCCATTTGATTTTGCTAGTTCTAGCTCTTTCGCAGCGTTCTCTGAGTGGCGTAAACCATCAGCGATTTCTTTTTGGCGCTCGTCTAACATCGCGGTGAGAGGGGGCCATACATATTTCATGCAGAGCCAAACAAAAATCACGAATGAGATTGCTTGTCCAAACATGCTTGCATTTAAGTTCATACCTTCCTCACTAAATCTTGATTATTTACAAATCGATCTTTCAAAGCGGTTTGATTAAGCCACGGCGAAGATGATGTATAGACCGATACCAACACCGATCATCGGTACTGCATCCACAAGACCCATCATGATGAAGAATTGAGTACGAAGCATTGGAGTAAGGTCTGGTTGACGCGCAACACCTTCAAGGTATTTACCTGCTAAGTTACCAATACCAGATGCTGCACCTGCTGCACCTAAACCGATCAGTAATGCACCTGCTACATATAAAACTGCGCTTACGATATCCATTTGTATCTCCGATAAATAATTTGTTAGTTAAATTTTTTAGTTATTAATTAGTGGTGTTCTTCTGTTGCCATACCTAAATAAACAACGGTCAGTACCATAAATATAAATGCTTGCAAGAATACGATTAATATGTGGAATAGTGCCCAAGGAACACTCAGTGCCCATTGCATCCACCATGGCATTAATGCGATCAGAATAAATATCATCTCACCTGCATACATGTTTCCAAATAATCGTAAGCCTAGTGATATAGGTTTTGAAATTAATGTTATTAATTCAAGAACTAAGTTAACAGGGTATAAAAGAGGGTTATCAAATGGCTGCGTAGTAAGCTCTTTGATAAAGCCTTTCAATCCTTTATTTTTAAATGTATAAGTCAACAGTAAGATAAATACACCGAGTGCCATCGACATTGGTATATTTACGTCCGCCGTTGGTAGATCTCTAAAGTGTTCTAGACCCATTGCACGACTTAATGCTGGTATGAAATCTATTGGTAATAAATCGACCGCGTTCATTAACAACACCCAAACAAAAGTGGTTAATGCCAGTGGCCCTATTAATTTATCCTCCGCTTGAAAAATCTCTTTTACTAGGTTGTTTACAAAATCAAATATCAGTTCGATAAAACATTGAAATCGACCTGGAACACCGCTGGTGCCTTTGGTCACTACGTATCGAAACGCTCCAATAAACAGTAAACCCGTAATCCAAGATACCAACATCGAGTCGATGTTGAACGCCCAGAAACCATCACCTGTAGTTAAGAAGGTTAAGTGATGCTCTATGTATTCGTGAGCGGTAGTTACTTGATCCATACTACACGTACTCCGATCTTGTAGAGGCAGTAATAAATGGTGTTAAGAAGTACCCAACCATAGTGAGAATATATGCGTACAATATTACTGGGTTATCCAATTTGAAAAACTGGAACGCCAAGATAAACATTAAGAACGTATAAGTTATTTTCACGACACGACTCATTTGCATTAAGTCACGTAAACTATAATTAGGATTCTTGTGCACCTTTAGGCTTGCATATATAAAACCAAACAGCGGAGGTAGCATCGCAATAACGATACCCAAAGCCGACGATTCCATATCTACTTTATTACCAAAAAACACTTCATATAAAACTACACCGACGGCTAATACTACTTGGCAGAGAACAACTCTTTTAGCAGCAACAAGAATGTCACCACTTATCCCATTAAGCCTCATAATAAAACCTTATATTTAACAGTGTAAGCTCATATAAAACACAGTTTGAATATGTCTTGCTACTCGCATTTACTTGTTAATAAAACTTTGCTTGTTAACAAAGAGATAATCTTGCTGGTTTTATATCTCCTGACGAAATAGAACGATATAAACTAATTCGCTCTCGTTTCGACAAAATATAAACTACGCCTAAAATTATGTGATCAAAACGACAAATATCGACATCAATAATTCCATTTTTGAAATGGGTGTTTTCCATTTATGAAAGTAATAATTCTGTCACTATAATCATGAATATTTCAGATGATTTACTGATAACTTGAAGTATTGATAACTGCTCGAATAAATCAGGGTCAAGCCAAGTGTTTTGACGGCAATCAATTTATATTTTTCAGGCACTTAAATTAACTTTTCATCAGAGTTAGAGTCGGACTCTAGATGTGTTAATTCATCACTATTTGGTTATTTATAGCGAGCAGCGTGCGTTTATTAACGCGGGAATATATATTTTTTATCTATTACTCATGAAGCGTGGAAAAACTGTGTCACATCAATGGTTATCCGCATTTTTGTTACTCATCGAGGTATTTATGGCCGGTTATATTGGAAGGTGAGAAGAAGAATTGAGAGTGTTAAAGCCGTTTTTATGAAGTTCAAACTCCACTTAAGAGCTTGTTGATAGTGGTTGATGCGGCCAGATAAAGCGTATTTTAAAGCAACAAATGGCAGTGCAGCACTGCCATTTGCTAAACCTTGTTTATGAAGCTTCATAGCTCAGATATTGAATACACAAGTCATGAAAAGCTTGCGCTTGGGGTGAGATAGTACGGTCAGACAGTCGGAATATTCCAATTTGTCTCTGTAACGGCGGGTCGATCAAAGGAATCCACACTAAACGCGTTTCATTGGTTGGAAAAGCAAGCTTAGGCAGCGTGGTTACCCCAATGCCTAATTCCAATACAGAAAACAGAGAAGTAATGTTTTCTACGGAATATAGGGCTTGTTCGCTGAGCATACGTGCAGGTGTTGGATCGAGTAGGGTGCAAGTACCGTTACGAATGAAGGGCTGTTTTAACAGAGTTTGCCATTCGATCCCTTCAGGTTGAGCGGCGATAGGGTTGTCCTTTAAGCAGACCACACCGATAGGATCGGAAAGAAGTGGGGTGAAGTCGATACTCTCTTCTTCTAAATGGGAGGTGTTGCCTAGGGCGACATCTACTTCTCCAGAGAGTAATCGTGCTTCTACACCTGCCGCATTATCATCAATCAAACTCACTTCTACATTCGGGTATTGCTCACAAAACGCCCCTAACACGCTAGGGATCAATTTGGCTGCCACCGAAGGCACGCTCGCTATTCGAACTCTTCCTTGTTGCCCAGCCGCCGCTGCACGTAAGTCGTTGTCTAATGCTTTGTAAACATTCAAGAATTGAATGATTTTCGGTAGGCATATTTCACCAAAAGGTGTAAGCGTAGATTTGTTGCCTGTTTCAAACAGTGGCTGACCAAGTATTTTCTCAAGCTCTTTTATTGAAGTAGACAGTGCCGCTTGAGATCGATTTGCTCGGTGAGAGGCGGCACGAAATCCACCTTCTTCGACCACTAAAACAAAATGTTTTAACTGTTGTAGCTTAATACTCATGACTCCGATCCTTCTCTAGCCCTTGCTATACCTTACTTTTTGAAAGGTGATAGATTTTATTTATCAAATGCACAAAATTTACCGTTAGATTTATCAGGCGTCAAGGTGCAGTATTTAACCATCTTGAAACATAGTTGTTACAAAGTTGGATGGAATCGTGAACGCACAAACTAAAAAACACCCAGTAAAAACCGCTCTTTTCGCTTCAAAAGCACCACTAGAGTGGGCAATCGTTAATAACGGCACTCTATACACTGCGCAGATTCCAATCGATGAAACGGGCGCAGTAGTAGAAGGCGGTATTGAAGCGCAAACGCGTCAGACTTTTAACAACCTTGTTCATACCTTAGAGTGTGCAGGTGAATCGATGGATTCTGTGCTGCAGGTTCTGATTTACGTGACTGACCGTGAATACCTGAAAACGGTAAACAGCGTATACGGAGAATACTTCAACGCACCTTATCCAAATCGTGCAGCAGTCGTTGTTGCAGGGCTAGCTAGAGAAGAGATGTTGGTTGAGTTCGTGGTTTATGCATCGGCGTCTCAACCTGAATAAATGGACTGTGAACTGAGGCAATTTGCCAATCAAAGCTGTTTGTCTACGCAGATCTTTACTAATACAAGCGAATAGTTTTACGTCTAGATACAAAATTAATACTTATTCTCTATATGAATTAACAATTTATTAATTAATCCGATGGTTGCCAGACTCAACCGCAACCTAACGTTACAAGGACAGAATGATGACTCACTTACAGAATGTTCAAGCAGAAAACGCACTTTACATTGGCGGCGAATGGCAAGCGGGTGTAAGCACCGTAGCGAACATTAACCCATCAGATATTTCTGAAAATATTGGCAACTTTGCACAAGCAAGTGCTGAACAAGTTCAACAAGCGATTTCAGCGGCGAAACACGCTCAACCAGAGTGGGAAAAAACGCCGATTGAACGCAAGCAAGCGGTGCTTCAAGCGATTGGTGATGAGCTGATTGCCCGTTGTGATGAGCTGGGCACTTTGCTATCTCGTGAAGAAGGTAAGCCTTTTGCTGAAGGTCGCGGTGAGATTTACCGTGCAGGTCAGTTCTTCCAATACTTTGCGGCTGAAGTGCTTCGCCAAATTGGTGACAACGCAGATTCTGTACGCCCGGGTGTTTCTGTTGAAGTGACTCGCGAAGCGGTGGGCGTTATCGGCATTATCTCTCCTTGGAACTTCCCGACAGCAACAGCAGCTTGGAAAATTGCTCCAGCATTGGCTTTCGGTAACAGCGTTATTTGGAAACCAGCAAACCTAACACCAGCAAGTGCGGTCGCGCTTACAGAGATCATCCACCGCCAAGGTATCCCTGCAGGTACGTTTAACCTTGTACTGGGTAGCGGTTCAACAGTAGGTGATGCACTGATCAACTCTAAAGAAGTGAACGGTGTGAGCTTTACCGGTTCTGTTGATACGGGTCGTAAAGTGGCAGCGGCTACAGCGCCAAACTTCGTTCGATGCCAACTAGAAATGGGCAGTAAGAACGCACTTGTTATTGCTGACGATGCTGATATCCAAACTGCGGTTGATGCAACGATTGCAGGTTCTTTCTCTGGCGCAGGCCAAAAATGTACCGCGTCTTCTCGCCTTGTGGTTATGGATAGCATTCACGACCAATACGTTGAAGCACTGATTAAACGTATGAGCGAGCTGAAAGTGGGTCACGCACTGGAAGAGGGTGTGTTCATGGGCCCTGTCGTTGATGGCAACCAACTTGAAGCAAACCTAGGTTGGGTTGAGAAAGCACGTCAAAGCGGCGGTGAGCTGGCATTTGGTGGCGAACGCTTGAGTATGAAGCACGAAGGTTTCTACATGTCTCCAACGCTGTTCTTGAACACTAAGAACGATTGGGAAGTGAACCAAGAAGAAGTGTTCGCACCAATGGCAAGTGTGATTCGTGTCGCTGACCTAGAAGAAGCGATTTCGACAACCAACGACACTCGCTTCGGTCTAACAGGCGGCATCATTACTCAGAGCCTACGTACTAGCGCAATGTTCAAGCAACAAGCGCAGACCGGTTGTGTGATGGTCAACCTACCAACAGCAGGCACGGATTACCACGTACCGTTTGGTGGTCGTAAAGAGTCTAGCTTCGGTCCTCGTGAGCAAGGTCAATACGCGAAAGAGTTCTACACAGTGGTTAAGACGGCTTACCAACGTCCTTACTAATCCACTTTCTAAATAAGAATTGGATAGCTGAATTAACTTCCTAGCTATCCAGCTATCGAATTGGCCTGATTCACAGAGTCAGGCCAACATTCAAACCAAAGCAGCAAACGAACTTAGACAAGTGATTTAACCCATTTTTGAAAACATGTTATTTGAGCGTGTTTTCAAAACCGAGCTAGAACACTGAGCTTTCAATAGGAGTGGTTATGTACCAGCAACGGATTGTTATAGATGGATTGCAATACTGCAATTGGAACAGAGAATATTTCCAAACACTAAAGGCGAGCGGCATTACAGCAGTTCACGCTACCGCGGTTTACCACGAGACGGCTCGTGAAACCTTATCTCGCTTTGCAGAATGGAATTTAAGATTCGAGCAGAACGCAGACCTTATCATGCCGATTCACTCAATGGCTGATGTCGAGACTGCAAAAGCGACTGGCAAAGTCGGCATTTTCCTTGGTGCTCAAAACTGTTCTCCAATCGACGATGAGATCGGTCTTATCGAAGTGATGCGTAAGCAAGGTCTTTTGATCATGCAACTGACGTACAACAACCAGAGCTTATTGGCGACGGGTTGCTACGAGAAGAACGACACAGGTATTACTCGCTTTGGTAAACAAGCCATCGAAGAGATGAACCGAGTGGGCATGATCATAGATATGTCTCACAGTGCAGAGCGCTCAACACTTGAAGCTATCGACTTGTCTTCTCGTCCTATTTGTATCAGCCATGCGAACCCGACGTTTGCTCATGATGCACTACGAAATAAATCAAACGATGTAATTAAAGCTCTAACCGCACGCGGCGGCTTAATCGGATTCAGCTTGTACCCATTCCACCTACCAAACGGCAGCCAATGTACCTTGGAAGATTTCTGCCAGATGGTTGCGACTACGGCTGACATGGTCGGCGTAGAGCACCTCGGTATTGGCAGTGACCTATGCTTAAACCAACCTCAAGCCGTTCTTGAATGGATGAGAAATGGTCGTTGGTCTAAAGCAATGGACTACGGCGAAGGCTCTGCGAACAACTCAGGTTGGCCAGATGCGTTGCCTTGGTTCTGTGGTAGTGCGGGTATGGAAAACATATATAACGGATTGATGCGTCATGGTTTCAGCGAGTCTGAAGCTGGGCAAGTCTTGGGAGAAAACTGGTTTAACTTCTTGAAAGATGGCCTAGAGCCTCAAACCAAGGGTTAACGGTTTCTCGCGAGCCATCATCGAATTAGCAGCCTTCTAACAAACGTTCAATAAGCAAGTGCTGCTTAAACCAATTTCACTATTCAAAAGGAACAACGGTCTATTTCGCAACGCGGTAACCCAAACATGGATTAGCCTGCCCAACACAAAAAACAATAGGGCAGGTGTTAAATACACCCTTGTAGTCATCATTCAAATGACAGCTGCAAAGAAACCTCTGGAGTCAGAGTATGTCTGATTTAACCAATAGCGTGAAATCTTCAAGCTTAAATGCGGGTCAAGCACACACAACAATTAATGCAAAAAGCAACACAAACGAGTCTGAGTCTACGTCAGACAAATTAGGCCTATCCAACCCAGCACTTTGGTACAGCGGCGGTTTTATCGCTCTGTTCGTGGCACTTGCTCTATTTGATGGCGAGCTGTTATCAAGCCTAGTAAATACGGGCTTTGCATGGTCTGTAAAAGTATTCGGTCCTTACTGGCAAATGCTTCTTCTTCTGACTTTTCTTATTGGTCTTGGCCTGGCGGCAGGGCGAACAGGCAAGGTTATCCTAGGCGGCATCGCTAAACCTGAAATGGACGGCTTCCGTTGGATGGCGATCATCTTCTGTACGCTACTGGCAGGTGGCGGTGTATTTTGGGCAGCAGCAGAGCCTATCGCTCACTACGTTAGCCCACCACCATTGTACGGCGCACAAGAAAACGCACAGCAAGGCGCGGTGAATGCTTTATCGCAATCCTTCATGCACTGGGGTTTTCTAGCATGGGCCATTGTCGGTAGCTTAACGTCTATTGTGGTGATGCACCTTCACTACGACAAAGGCTTACCGCTTAAACCTCGTATTTTGCTTTACCCAGTTTTAGGCGAGCGAGCATTGAAAGGTCACACCGGCGCATTGATTGATGCATGTTGTATTGTCGCAGTAGCGGCGGGCACCATTGGTCCTATCGGCTTCTTAGGCTTGCAAGTGAGCTACGCACTGAACGCACTGTTTGATATTCCTGATGGCTTCACGACGCAGCTTATCATCATCCTGTTCGCTATCGTTCTATACACATTGTCGGCATTAAGTGGTCTTAACCGCGGAATGCAAATGCTAAGCCGTTACAACGTAATTTTAGCAATGTCATTGATGGTCTACATTCTGATCTTCGGCCCAACAAACTTCATTTTCAATGGCTACATCCAAGGTGTAGGCAGCATGATAGACAACTTCATCCCAATGGCAACATACCGTGGTGACGAAGGTTGGTTGAGCTGGTGGACAGTATTCTTCTGGGGTTGGTTCTTAGGTTACGGCCCAATGATGGCAATCTTCATCGCACGTATTTCACGCGGTCGTAGTATTCGCCAATTGGTATCAACCATCAGTCTTATTGCACCGTTCGTAACATGTTTCTGGTTCACCATTGTTGGCGGTTCTGGCCTTGCGTTTGAAATTGCAGACCCAGGCAGCGTAAGTAAGGCGTTTGAAGGTTTTAACTTACCAGGTGCGCTACTGGCGGTAACTCAGCAGCTACCAATGCCAATGCTTATCTCAATTCTGTTCTTGATCTTAACCACGATCTTCATCGTAACGACCGGTGACTCAATGACTTACACCATCAGTGTGGTGATCAGTGGTGAGACAGAACCGAATGCAATTATTCGTACCTTCTGGGGTGTGATGATGGGGGTAACAGCGTTAATTCTGATTTCCCTAGGCTCTGGCGGTATTTCAGCGCTGCAATCCTTCATTGTTATCACCGCGGTACCGGTGTCCTTAATCTTGTTGCCATCACTTTGGAATGCGCCTCAAATCGCAATCAAGATGGCGAAAGATCAAGGCTTATAAAACATCAATGCCGGTATAAAGAAGAAAATGTAGAGATAAAGCTCTCTAAAAACTGAAGATAAACAAGGTGTGAGCCTTTGAAAGAAGGCTGATACAAGATTCCGGAAGGAAGATAAAAACCGTACTGGTGAAGATACACCGGGCGGCACGTATTTAGGTCAATCGATCTAGTCAGGACAAATAATAAGTGGCGAGTTCGCTTGCCTCGATAATATCAATAACGATTAAAAACGTGAAAGCTAACCAACATACTGTCGCTATATATGCTTCAAAAGACAGCAACGATCGGTTCTGAATGGCTAGCAAAATCCTATAACTATAAGGTGGTGAGCAAAATGGATGCACATCGTTCTACCTACACTGAATCAGCACTACGTGACGCGACTGTCGTCATGGCACCGGAAAGGCTAGGTGCAATGCACCAAACACGTATCAGCTTCGTTAGAACTCTGATTCGTAAAATGGCGCAGCAAGAATGGAAAGTGACCAAACATGAATGGCAATTAGACGCTCAGGGCTTTGGTCATGTTATCTATAAGCTTGCGACGCCAAATCATGTTTATCATTTGGTTGTTTTCTGCGATGAGATTGCAGACGACGAACGAAATGACCGTGTAATTGCTGAAAAGTGGGACGTAACGTTTGCTCTGGTTCTTGGTGATGTTGATGTCACCCTACTTGAGAGACTTCGTGCGAATGTACCGCTACAAGAAGCAGGCCGTAACCCTAACAATGTGCTTGTTTTAGCGCGTGCCAACAAAAGTGTACGAGTGTTTGAACATATTGTTAGTCACTTGGCTAAAGGTGTTCAACCAACGCCAAAAGAGCTAGCGGAAGTTGGCTACATCCTACGAACCACAGCGGTTTATGGTAATGGTAAGTTTGGTATTGCTGACTTTAAAATCTTGGAAAAGAATCCAGATTTTAATCAGTCGTTTAGTGCGCAAATGTGTGCGGTTTATATGCTGCGTGAGTTCAGCCTAGATTGGGTTCATTACCTAGCCGAGCAACAGGGCGGTGAACAAGCGATTACCTTGCATAGAGGATTACAGCGTTACCTTGGTGTTGGTAATGCGACTGGTTTAGGCATGGCGCCATACCTTATTAACCACCCGAGTATTGTCGATCAGTGGATGACAACACGTGAGCATGCATTAGCTGACGTGTTAGTTAGTCACACGGATACGGAGTTGATTGAGCCACTACGTACATTAGTTAAAAAAGCGATTTGTCATTTAGAACAAGTTGTTACCATCAATGAAAATCAGCAAGAGTTGAACAAAACCGCTGTTGATGAGTTGAAACACGCAGAACAGTCACTAGAAGCTTCTGTAAACCATTGCGATACATGGGCGCAGTTAGTTGAACAATCTAAGCACATGAGTATGGAAGCCCAAGAAATCCTTATCTCATGCTTGATGGAATTGTACCCAGAATTAGTGGACGCCCATCAAGAGCAAATGAATTGTAGCGAAACACTCTCGCTTCCTAGTGGCAAAAAGATCCAAGACCTATTGGTTGTGTTAGAAGAAAAGTACCGTTGGGCGATCACGACTGACTTTACGAAAGCAGAAAATAACTACTGGTTCTGGTATCGCTCTCAGGACAAAGAAGAGCCAAGGCTCGGTGTTCGAGGCGAGGAACTCGGCGAAGAGCGCGAACTGCCGTTGGATATCGGCCGTCAAGCTTACCGTCTGTACCATGCTTTATTGCAATTCGCGCCAGAGCTTTCATTGGCTGAATTCCTTGTTAAACAACCGCAGCATCGTGCCATTGCGCGCCGTGTGTGGACGTTAGGTAACAAGGCGATGGGCGACATTCAAATGAACGTGCTGCACCAAGACTCGCCACCAATGCATTTGCTGCGTTGTAAGCTAGCGATGTTTGGAGCGACTAAGTTTGATCCTCGCTCAGATCGTTGGGTTCGCGTGACCTTCTTCCAAGGCGCACCGTTGCTTGATGAAATTCATCAGGACGAATGGGTGTTCCCAATCTTACCAAGTGAAGCGGAGATCGCTGACTCAAATAAAGTTCCTACACATATCAACGGCCAACATGGAGGTAAATCGTTATGATCGTTTCTCACAATGAACTGGTAGCGGCCGTTAATAAAGCCTTTCTGGGTATGCGTCGTACATGTGGTGAAGCCGATGTGATAGCGAACATGGTGGCAGATTTACAAATGGTTGGCTTGGATGGTGTTCGTCATTTTAACAATGCGAGCAACTTTATGGGGCTAGAAGACGATTGCCCTGTAGACATCCAAGTGACAAGCGACAACACAGTTGAAGTGGACCTGCACAAGGCGAGCTTAGCGTGTCATCTTCCTGTGGTGATGGATTACGCCATTGAAAAAATGGTCGGTAAAAAGACGCTGAAAATCGAGCTAAACAACTGTCATAACCGTTGGTTAGCGTACAGTGAGCTTGTAAAACTGGCAGCGAAAGGCATCGCATGTACCGCACGTTGGGATAATGGCTCAAATCCTAAGAGCACCTTGTATGTGCTTAACCGTGGTTGCGTTGCACCAGAACTGTTTTTATCAGATTTGCCTCTGGCATCGGACGATCATATCCACAATATGACCATCGAGCTTTCCGTCCAGGATTTCGATATCGAACGTTTGTCAGATGGCTACCAAACACACATTGAATCGGAAGCGCTTTTTAAAACTCAAGAGAAGGCGTGGAACGAGGGCATTGAAGTTGACGATGGAGAGTGGGGCGCGTTGAAAGAAACGGCGACGGCTATCCTTGTTGAAAACAGCCAACGTTCAATTCAAGGTGCAGGTGAGCTCGAGGCTTCTTAGCTTTGTTTTATAGAGCTATAAGTTACAGAAGCTCAGTTTATAGATCTTTGGCTTATAGAAACTAAACCTATAAAGCCTGAGCTTGTTCAACCTAAAAACCTCATTTACAACAGATAAAACCAAAGAGCTTAACGTATCCTCACCTCGTTAAGCTCTTTTTATTTGTGTCCCACTTTTGTTCTTCTTCTCAATAGATCACATCTTAAACTCTCTGTTTTGACACAAGTTGTTACGCGTATAAAGTTAATTTGGCGATTTAATGAAGTACCTTCACATTCAGGTTCAACAAACGGTTTCATTTACAAGCTAGTATGCGTATCTTGCTAACTACGGTGCCAAAGGGTGCCATTTTTATTCGTACCAATGACTTTAGAATCAGATAAAAAGGAATGAAGCGTGCAAGCTAACTTTATTGATGGAACCACCCTGTACCGTCAGCACTCTTTCGAGTTGCCACTTGATTATCAAGCCAAAGATGGACAACAGATCCAAGTCTTCGCACGTGAGCTGGTTGATCTCGCTAAAGATGAGCAAGAGCTGCCGTGGTTGATCTACTTTCAAGGCGGCCCAGGTTTTCCTTCTCCACGGGTGAGTGGTCAATCGGGTTGGCTAAAGCGTGCATTACAAAACTACCGTGTTCTGCTTCTAGACCAACGTGGTACTGGCAACAGCACGGTTATCAGCCATGAAACTTTGGCGCATTTGTCTCCAGAACAACAAGTCGAATACTTAACGCATTTCAGAGCGGATAACATCGTTCGTGACGCTGAAGCGATTCGTGAACAGTTTGGTATTAAGCAATGGTCGACGATTGGTCAAAGCTTTGGTGGCTTCTGTACACTGAGCTATTTGTCACTGTTCCCACAGAGCTTGCAGCGTTGTTATGTGACGGGCGGCATTCCTTCTATTGAACGAGAAGCTGACGATGTTTATCGTGCGACTTACAAGCGTGTAGAAGACAAAAACAGAGCTTTCTTTGCTCAGTTCCCACAAGCACAAGCTATGTGTCGCGAGATCTCTGATTACCTGCTCAACAACGATGTGAGACTGCCAAACGGTCAGGTGTTCACAGTTGAACAGTTCCAGCTAATAGGTATTAATCTTGGTGGCGGCGAAGCAAACCTTCCAATGTATTTCACACTGGAGAGTGCGTTTGTTGAAGTGAACGGTAACAGACAGCTGAGCTACAGCTTCCTAAATCAAATGCAGCAAGAGCAGGGTTACTTAACTAACCCAATTTACGCAATCTTGCATGAATCGATTTACTGTCAAGGTACAGCGTCTAACTGGTCTGCACATCGTGTTCGTGAGCAGTACCCACACTTCAACTACCAATCGGGCAGTGAGTTCTGGTTTACTGGTGAAATGGTGTACCCATGGATGTTCGACCAACTTGAAACGCTGAAGCCACTGCGTGAAGCCGCGAACATGTTGGCTGAAAAGTCGGACTGGGGCACTTTGTACAACGCAGAGCAGTTGAGCAAGAATACAGTGCCAATGGCGTGTGCCGTTTACGCCGATGACATGTACGTTGAGTTGGATTACAGCCGTGAAACATTGGCGAACATTCCTAACTCGAAAGCGTGGATCACCAATGAATATGAACACAATGGCTTGCGAGTAGACGGCGAAAGGATTGTCGATAAATTGATGACGATGGTTGAAGCGTTAGAAAATCTGCCAAAGTAATCAAGCTATTTGCACTAGAAACAAGATGCGTTAGAAGCTTTCTACTTTAGAAACTATCTACGTTAGAAATACGATACGCCAGAAACAAGAAAACGCTGCACCCATGCAGCGTTTTTTTATGTCATCGAACTATTCGATTTAAGGAACTAGGAGGGGTAGCCCTTGAAGCCATTAAGGTTGGATGACGATATCTTGATTTTCAGTGGTCAATAAGCTGGCGCGGTTCTGTTCGATAAGCTGAGCCGCATAAGAGGGAGTTACAGCTTGAATTTCGCCTTTTGAACGAATCGTTAATGCTTCCCACGCATGATCACGGTATTTGCCTGTTTGTGTATATTCAATAAGTACTCTCATGATTCTTCCATCCGATGTGTGGTTAACGTGCTACTAACATTAGCGCCATTATTGTGGTTACACACCTGTTAAAAATGGAACATAAGATTAACCAAATGAGAATGCGTGTAACTTGAAAAACAGACCTAACTGCACTTATCTTCTTAACCGCGTTTATCGCAACTAACCGTATTTATCGCAACTAACAGCATTTATTGTAACCAACCTTACTTATCGTAAATAGCGTCCATAAAAAAACGCTGCACAATGGCAGCGTTAAAGTTGAGATAGGTTAAAGGTTGCTTAGCT
Organism: Vibrio sp. 10N.222.52.B7; assembly: GCF_041474275.1. Classification (NCBI taxonomy): domain Bacteria; kingdom Pseudomonadati; phylum Pseudomonadota; class Gammaproteobacteria; order Vibrionales; family Vibrionaceae; genus Vibrio; species Vibrio sp. 10N.222.52.B7. The sequence goes on from NZ_JBFRTU010000053.1 coordinate 43,895, forward strand.
GTTTTCTAAGCCAACAATCTTGCGTGCAGACATCACTGCACTATCCAAATCGGTCAATCTACCAGCACTTGCTGGACCAAGAACTGATGAATACAAAGCCAACTGCTTCTCAAATGATAAATCTAATTGGTTATATAGATTTTGGCGGATTTGAGCGTGTTGCTGTGGCTTTGCGCTCGATAGGCCTTCCAACGTATCGTAGATGAGTGTAGTTGTATCCATAACTGTCCTTAGTACATCTTTAGAAAATTTTGCATATTATGCACTTGGTATCATCTTTGTTCTGCGAGATTGATCGCATTATGTGCAGCTCTGCTTAATTGTGTAATCAGTTAGTTACAATTGTGTTGTGCGGCAAAGTGTCGGAACTCGGGTTTGGGCAAAAGAAAAGGAGACACAGTGGCCTCCTTTTGGCTTGTTAGCAAAGATAAAAGTTACGTGCTGTTCGCTGTTTATTGAGCCAATCGGCTACGCACAGCTACAGCGCCTATCGTATGTTAATGTTCTTATCTCGATTTTCGTACATTTCAGGTGTGGTGTGTAATCCACCTGCATAGCCTGCTGCTTCAAGTGTTTCTCTTACCTCTCGAACATGCTCAGCCGTGACCGGTTCATTTCTGTCGCCAAGGTTTAAACGCACAAACGTGATTAACTCAGCTAAGCGTTGATCCGACAGTACATCCTCAAAACTTGCCATTGGCATGAAATTTCTGTCTTTGTCGAGATAGGTGGGTTGCAAGCCGCGCACCGTTACCGCAATGGTATTGAATGGGTCGCTGTGCATGATAATACCGTTGTTCAACAGAGTAGGGGCGATTGGATCGCGACCTTTACCATCGTCACCATGACAGGCCCCACAGGTTTGACGATACGTGGTGTAGATTTCACTGGCATACGCAGCTTCATCAAACCCTTTAGGCTGTAACTGAACGGCATCACTGGCAATGGTGTTGTTGATGTCCCCACTGAGTAGGTAATAGGACATCGACTCAATATCTTCACGCGTCATCAAGCTTAGGCTGTTTTTCACTACATCAGCCATACCCGCAAAAGCGGTGCCTTTGTCTGAATGTCCTGTGTGTAAAAAGTCTGTGAGTGTTGCTTCATCCCAACCATCGATATAGAGCTCATTGGCTGTAATATCAGGCGCGTTCCAACCGTCGATCAAGTTACCTTGGAAAATACGTTCTGGTATCAGTGCTTGGGCAATATTTCGAGGTGTATGGCACTCCGAACAGTGACCAAGTCCTGCGACCCAATATTTGCCTTGTTGCCACTTATCGACATTCTCAATTTCTCCTTTGAGTTCCTCTGGCACTTCATAATCAATAGGGTCGGTATCCATGAATACGATGTTCCAGCCAAGCAAACCTAAGCGAATATTGGATGGAAACATCATGCTGTTGTCATCATTGCGTCGCGGCACGGCGGTGATTGACTGCATGTATTCCCATAAATCCACCATGTCTTGGTCGGTGAGGTATTGATAGGAGGTGTAAGGCATTGCAGGGTACAGGTAACCATTCTTGCCTTTACCTGCGACTAACGCCGCTCGGAAATCATCGAAGTCATAAGTCCCAATACCTTCGGTAGTGTGTGGCGTTATGTTGGTTGAATACACGGTGCCGAAGGGGGTGACAAAGGGTAGGCCGCCAGCAAAGGGTTCGCCACCTTCTGCACTATGACAAGCCACACAGTCACCGGCATAAGCGAGATATTCTCCGCGCTCAACAGATGATGCTTTCAAACTCGCGAGCCGTTGTTGCTCTACGTCACCAGCGTGTCGGATATAAGCCCCAAGCGCGAGTATCTCGTTCTCACTGAGCTGCTCATCAAACGCAGGCATTAGGTTGTTCAAACCGTAATTGATGGTGTGCTGAATCTCTTCAATACTCCCTCCGTGAAGCCAGATATCATCGGAAAGATCAGGTACGCCAATCGCTGGGTTAGCGACAGCACCATCGGCATGACAAGACGAACAGTATTGGACGAACAAGGTTTTACCGAGCTCGACTTTAATCTCCGGCACATCGGTATGACGTTGGTTGAGGGAGGCTAGATAGTAGGAGACTTTTGCCACCTCGTCTGGGCGCATGATTTCACTCCAACCCGGCATCGCTCCATTTCGCCCTTTGGCAATCGAATGGATCACAGCTTCATCACTGCCGCCGTATAACCATTCTTGGTCGATAAGATTAGGGAAGTGTTTCTGACCTTGTGCATTATCTCGGTGACAAGCGGCACAGTGAGTTTGGAATAGAATCCTACCGCTGTTCACGATCTCTGGGACAGCAGCTAATCCCTCTAACGTGGTTTCGCTGGTTTGTGCAAATTGCTCATTGAGAGTGGTGGATGGTGAACTGAGCTTATCGTCGCTTTGTTCCCAATCGACTAAGCCTTCCCATTCTCCAAGCCCGGGGTAGAGCACCAAATAACCCGCAGACAAAAGAAATGCCACTGCATAACTGATAAATAACAGCTTAGGTGGAGGCGCATCTTTCTCTTCAATACCATCAAAGGTGCCAATGGTGTGGTCGTGATCGGCCTTGTGATTGCTACGCCAGTATTTAACGACAACAGACACCATCAGAACAAAGAATATTAAGGTTAAGAGTACCGCCCATAGATTCCAGAATGTGCTCATTGTAATACCTCCTGTGACGTATCTTTACCCAGGCTTTGTAAATAGCGAATCAGAGCTTCACCTTTGGTTTTGCCTCTAACTTGCAAACGGGCATCACCAATTTCTTTATCGGTATAAGGCACACCTAAGGTACGTAACACTTCCATTTTGGCGCTAATATCATCGCCAGTCAGAGTCTGCTCAAATAGCCACGGGTAAGAGGGCATGATCGAGGTCGGTACGACTTTTCGAGGGTCAATTAAGTGAATAGCATGCCATTGGTCAGAATACTTTCTACCTAAGTTAGTGAGGTCAGGACCAGTACGTTTAGAGCCCCACAAGTTAGGAAACTCATAGATATCGTCTGCTTCTTGGTTCGGGCGACCATTACGCTTCACTTCTGGCTCTAGAGGGCGAACCATTTGTGTGTGACAAACATGGCAGCCTTCACTGATGTATATGTCTCGGCCTGCTAACTCAATCGGTGTGAGAGGCATCGCTAAGCTGCCTTTGGCAATATCATCGCCACGGACAATGCTTGGCACTACCCAGACCAATAAAGAGAAGGAGGCCACGACAACAGTGGTCAAAATTAAAATGACGATTGAATGTGTAAAGTCTTTACTCATCATTTAAGCTCCTTCATTAACAGTGTGTTTAGCATCATTTGTTACGGGCATACGAACCGTTTTGTACAAGTTGAAAGCCATTAAGAACAATCCAAGTACAAACAGCGCGCCACCAAAGAAACGCATGAATAGCCAAGGTGCTTTAAAGTCCATAGCTTCTACAAAACTGTAAATCAGTTCGCCATTTTCATTTTGAGCGAGCCACATATATCCCTCGCCGATGCCTGCGATCCAAAGTGCTATTGCATAGATGGCGACGCCAGCATGAGCAAGCCAAAAGTGCCATTTAATCAGTCGTCGTGACCATAGATCGGTTTGGCCCCATAAGCGTGGAATGAAGTAGTAAAAAACCGCTATCCCTGACATCCCAACCCATCCGAGAGCCGCGGAATGTACGTGCCCGATGATCCATTCGGTGTTGTGTGCCACCATGTTGAACCAGCGAATAGCGAGTAGCGGACCTTCGAATGTTGCCAAGCAGTAGTAAAGAATCGCTGAGAAAAAGAATAAAAGAATGTAGTCGGACTTCAGCTTTTCTTTATTTTGTAGGAGGGTCATTGCGCTATTGAACGCGCCTGCCCAAGAAGGGAGCCACAGGATCAAAGACATAACGATGCCGATGTTCTGAATCCAGATGGGAACAGAAGAATAAACCAAATGGTGCGTTCCGGCCCACGTGTAAAAGCCGACCAAGCCCCAGAAATGGATCACAGACAAACGGTACGAGTAGATAGGTCGATCCGCCGCTTTGGGTATGAAATAGTAGTTCATACCAATCACACCAGCGGTCAGCAAGAAACCGACGGCATTATGTCCCCACCACCATTGAACAATCGCATCTTGAGCGCCTGCAAACACAGAGTAGGACTTCATCGCCAACACAGGCATCGCGAGGTTGTTCACGATGAAAATCATTGCAACGACGATAATGAATGCAGCAAAGAACCAGTTAGCCACAAAGATATGGCTGACCTTTCGTTTAGCAAGGGTGCCAAAGAACAACACCGCGTACAGCACCCAAACCAACACAATCATCAAGTCGATTGGCCATTCAAGCTCCGCATACTCTTTTGAGGTCGTGTGGCCTGCGGGTAAGGAAATGACCGCAAGTAACAGGATGAATTGCCAGCCCCAAAATACCATCCATGAAAGGCTTTTGTTGAACAAGTCACAATGGCCTGTTCGCTGGGCAATGTACAAAGACGTCCCCATCAAGATATTCACGACGAAGCCGTAAATTACTCCAGAGGTATGTAGCGGACGCAGTCGACCAAATTGGAAATACTGAGAATCAAAGTTTAAGACTGGCCAATATAATTGCGCGGCGAGAATCACGCCGATGATCATACCTACAATCGCCCACACTAAGGATGCAATGATGAAGTACTTCACGACCTTAATGCTGTATTGCGTTGTCACTTGTTCCATAACAAGGCTCCTTGCCTAGAGGTTTTGAATCGCTGACTTAATTTGAATCGCTGAGCGAGCCTGCTTCGTTGCCGAGCACAGAATAGAAATAGGAAATGTCACGGATGTCTTGGTCTGAGAGCGTGTCGGCTTGTTGTTGCATGAGAATCGCTAAGCCACTGGTTCTTTCTCGAGTCTGGTAATCTTTCAATGAAGAGATGAGATAACCCACTTTTTGACCGCGAAGGTTCGGGTAGGGATCTTGTGTTGAGATGCCATCAGCGCCATGACAGGTCATACACACTTTAGCTTTTTGTTTACCTAATTCGAATTGTTCTTGATTAACTTCAGCAGAAACAGGAAACATGACCAGCGTCATTACTAGGGTAGAAAGTGTCGCCATGGGGTTAAATTTTTTTATATTCAAACTCATTCTCGATTCCCTTGATTATGAAATGAGTAAGCTTTCTAAGATCAATACACGAGATCAACTGGTGAAGTAGAAACGACTGGAACTCGTTATTAAGTCTCTTAAAGCTGCTTACGTTCGATTAAAGGTTATGCAGCAACCAGCATTCTCGCTACTGACTTACTCATATTTATTGTTAATTTTGTTGTTTCATACGTATTCATAGGGCTTATTGGTTTACTTACGCAGAGTAAAATACGAGTTTTTGTTACTAGACGGTTGAGAAGGAATACGTCAAGCGGGTAGGGAGTGCTGAACGAGAGCGGTGATGGAAGAGACAGAGAAACGGCGAAGTTATTGAAAAACAGCGAGGTGTAGGGGCATTAGGGATAAAGCGATACCAATCAATCTGAGTGGTATCGGTACAAGTTAAATGGTCAATTTATACTAGACTCAAATTAGTGACCTTTTTAAATGGAGTTTAGAATGAGAACTGTATTCTTGTTGATGCTTTGGCTTTGCTCGTTTTCGATTTTTGCAGCCTCAGAGTTAACGGTTTTCGACCACTCCGGGCAAAAGCATGGTTTTAGTAGAGAGCAACTCCTGTCACTTCCTCAAAAAGAAATTACTACCACCTTGCCTTGGGTCGAGGGTCTGACCGTTTATAGTGGTGTGACGTTACAAACGGTGCTTGAAAATATGGATCTACCGATATCATCACAAGTCACTTTCGTAGCATTGAATGACTATAAAATTGCGGTGCCCAAAGAAGATTTTGATACCTATGAACCCATCATTGCGATTAAAAAGAATGGGGAGTTTATGTCTGTGAGAGAGAAAGGCCCGTTTTGGTTGATTTACCCAATCTCTGCGAACCCTGAAACCAATACCCCTGATTTCCATGCCAAGATGATTTGGCAGATTCGTGATATTCACCTGTAGAGGCTAATTATGAAGAAGCTGTTGTCTATGGCCGCAATCAAAGTCGTTGTTTTGTCTTTGGCCGTGGTTGTTCTATCCGTCAATATCTACAGTGTCACTCGAATTAATGACATCAACAAGAGCTTTTCTAACCGCCAAAATGAGGCCACTTGGTTTGTTTTTCAACTCGTCAAAGAGTATGCAAACTTCTTGATGGTTAGCCACGCAAAGACGATCGATTATGATGAACTTTGGTTGGCATATGACATTACTTGGAGTCGTTTTGATATTCTGATCAACAGCACTGAATCGTCCAATTTTATTCGCTCAGCAAACTTTAAACCGTACTTTACCGCAGAGTTTGAAAAGTTTAAGTCGTTAGAATCCTCAATTAAGTTGGTGAATCAAGGCGCTTTGCCTAAGGAATCACTGCAGAAGAAAATTGATATTTGTTACAACACGCTGGTCGAATTTATTAACGAAAAGTTTCGACTTCAAAGCCCGGTTATTGAAGAAAACACCACAATGGTCGACAAGTTGGTGATGATGCATCAGATAAGCAGCGTATTTCTGGTGTTGCTACTGCTTGTGACAGGAGCGATTTTTTACGTCGACTTTGCAATCAAACGAAAACTTCATTCTACCGACTTCATTACTGGCTTTCGCAATCGAGTCTCGCTCATGCAGTTTGTTAAGAACAGCTATCCAACAAACGGTAATTTCGACCTTTACTTTGTAAGAATCAGAAACCTTAGTGAGATAAACCAAAAGTATGGACTTGAATATGGAGACTTGGTGGTGAGTTCAGCTGCTAAGTCCCTGACGGCAAAGGTACCGGAAAGTACTATCTCGTTTCGTAGTAGTGGCAGTCAGTTTCTATTCTTCATTCCTGAGCAATTGTACACAAGTGATGAGATACAGGAAAAATTCAATGACGTGCTTAAGGATTATATCTCTGCGGGGAATTTAGAATTGATGATTGACGCTGTAGTCAGGCATAAGAAGAACATCAGCTCTAAAGATATGATGGAGCTACTAACGACGATGCAGAGTTAATCCCCGCATCAGCGATAAGTTAGATCATTAGGTTTTGTTGACTGTACGCTCACCATTCTCCCGCTTCACTATCATGGCTTTTGCCATTCTTTATTTGCCTCCTCATTCAATGTGCAGCCAATAGAGAGCTCCTGCTCTGATGAAGATAGTTCTACTACTAGTTATAGCTATAGTGTAAGCGTGTCATGAACAC